>NZ_JAPRGK010000017.1:0-31288 GCF_035726465.1 Enterococcus sp. E4-150
ATTGGAGCTGTCCTTATGGACCTTCATGACGAATGGCTCAGTTCTACAAGAAAATATATTAAGTTTGATCAATGAGAGACCGGTAAAACATTGTATAGTATTTTACACAGGATTATGGACTTGACTTCTTTATTCTTATTAATTTGATCACTTAGTTTATAAGGTTCATTCAAATTCTCTTCAATAGCAAATTGATAGCCAAATTTTTCCGAAGTATTTGCTATTATCGTGTCTTTATTAACTGCATTAAATAGTTCATTCATCCTCTCAGTAACATTCATTTCTTTTTCTTGTTCAGTTATTTCTATATTTTTTGATACAACAAATTTTCCTTCTGCAGCACTCTTGGTGTTTTCACTTTTGCCGCTTGTTGAATTTGCACAGGCCCCCAACATTAAAATCACCGATACTCCAAACAACCCACTTAACAATTTCTTCATCTATTCTTCTCCTTTTTGTCTATGTATATATATTATTTAATCCAAGAACGATTATAACACATGGGATGCTGACATTTTCCTACATTTCATAAGGAGTGATCGTTACATACTCTTACACACTATATATTGTATTTTAATAGCAAAGGGTCATCTTGGTAAGGTTTCATTTGTGGTATAATAGAGATAGGTTAGATATACGTCAAGCTTCTTTGAATTGCATTACAAAAGAAATAAAAATACCGTGCATTTATGTACGGAATAAATGCAGAAGGAGCTGGTACTTATGAAAATTGCATATGTATTTTTCAAAATATATTCTCCTTCTAATCCAATAGGAGAAATATCGTGAACAGCAATTTTTGGCCGTTAATGCTTAAGATTCTTCCCTTAATCGCGCCTGCATTAAGAGATTTTCTTGCATTGCCAGTGCTTAACATGTTGGTCGCAACATTATGCCTCGTGGTTATAATAGTTATAATCATGATTTGTGCAATTTGTTGGAAATTGATCAACAGAAAAAACCCATTCTCTTAAGAGAATGAGTTTTTCATCGTAACCGACAGTTAAACGGGGGGGGCGCAAAACCTTTTGTTTAACTTGTCAATGCAACTGGTTAGAAGTTAACTATCATCTAACGTCGGACTATGATATGTCAGTATCATGGTCCTTTTTACTAATTATTGTCTTTTTGAAATATTTCTGTATTTCTTATATATATACTAACAGTTAATCGCTTAATTGTAAATTCTCAGTTCAATTTTCTTTGTTATCATGCCATTTTTTATGACTAGGTAGCCAGTATTTTAGTAAATATTTTTAGAATATTTTTCTATTTAAACTTTTCAAAAATATTATCTTGATTTTCTTTATCCTCAGCGTTTAGATAGCCGTACTCCTAATCTTTTTCTTCATTCAAATTCCTTATACAAATGAATTCCCTTAAATCTGGTGCTGCTCGTAATTTTTTATTTTTATTTTATGAACCATAGCTTTTAAATTTGTTAAGTCTTTATCCGTTTTGTAATTTAATATCCATCTAGTATTACTGCTAAATGCATTATTTAAAAGATTAAAGTAAGGCCAATCATAATGATTGTAACTGTGTCCAATCACTTTTACTTCGCAAACATCTGCAAGTTTTTCAAAAAATACAGTGCTCTCAAAATTTTTTTTTTGCAATGGAACATTTTTGTTTAATGAATGATGAAGATTACCAACAATTCTTGCAGCTTCTGATTCTCTGACATCGGCGTCCTCATCATATGGATCTCCTATAAAGTTGTCAAAATTCTCGGAGTGGCCGATTATTATATCGTCATAACTGCCATGAATATGATATATGTTTTCTTTCGGTTGCTTGTATAGAATTTCCACAACATCTGTATAATTGAATGTAAAGAATAGTACATCGGACGAAAATTGGTATTTTGGAATTTTATGTTCTATTGTTGGCTGTATTTCTTTGCGTATCCATTCCTTGAAAAGTTGTTGTAATTCTTCTAGAGAAACAACATAATCATAAACCATATTTTGAAAATCATGATGGGCAGAATCTGACCAATCTTCATGTCCATAACCTATGAGATAATCCTTAGACTCTTCTACATAATCTTCAAAGACTGGACTTTGAATTAACTCATGCAAACTACTTTCAAAATTAAACCAACCTATCTTATCATCAGCTGTACTTCTCACCTCATTATTTTCATTTATCATTGTGTCTATTTTATCGAATATTTCACTATGACTTTTTTCAACCCATTTTGAAAAATCAGTGTATCTAGTTTTTAAACCATGACTTAAATCAAAACCGTTTCCTATAATATATAATGTACTCATTCTTTCCTCCCAACACTCAATCTACTAATTTAAAACTATCCATGTTTAAACTTAACTTTTATATTATAAATCTAAGCTTTTTACAGCTGTATCTTTGTCTTCTTGTGTAATACCAATATACCGCAATGTTTCGCGCTGAGAAGAATGGTTCAACAAGGACTGAATGATTTCTGTTTTGGTCCCCTGTTTATAGAGAAAGTAACCGAACGTTTTTCGCATGGAATGTGGGCCAATGTCTTTCAATCCGATTGCCGTGCCAGCATCATGAATGATTCGCCACAGACTTTGGCGGTTGAGCGGTTCATTCGTCCCTTTTCGACTAGGGAACAAATAACCGTCAAAATCTTGCTGAAGGAGTTGATCAGGAAATTCCTGTTGAACGTACTCCAAAATCGTTTTTCGCAATTTGTTGGAAATATAGACCGAATTATGTTTAGCTGTTTTTTGTTCCTTCATCGCTAATCGATCTTTGACCACCACGCGACCGCGTGAAATTTCCAGCACGTCGGCCAGCTTCAATTGACGCAAATCAGAAATGCGATAGGCGGTGTTGATCCCAATCGAAAAAAGAACCAAATTTCGTTGGCCATATTTTCCCGAAGCCAAGATTGCCTTCATCGCATCGATCTTTTTTTTGTCTCGAATAGGTTCTACTGTCTTCATTTTCTTCGCCCTCTCCAATGATACTTAATTGCATTATAACATATAATAAGTCTCATTCAAAATCAATATAAGGAAAAAGCCCCAAGCAAAAATTCAATTCTGCCTAGAGCCACGTGGGATTGAGTGATTCCCTCGAATGAGACACAACTAGGTTGTGTCTCATTCAAAAATGATGGAAATTTTGATCAATTATTAGCTCGTTGAAGAAATAAAAATATTTTGTGCAGATAAAATATATGTCGGAAAACAATCAGGCGTAATGATAACTCACCAACCTGTTCTTCAAGAAGCATTAGATTTTATTCGTGAATAAGATATTCATTTTAGAAACTATCGATTAATTAGGAAGAAACTACGACAAAACTATTGATTTAGTCAATTACCTCAAAAAGAAAAATGTGTAGCTGCTCATCAAAAACTTGGCTATGATTTCAGAACAAGAATGAACCGAATAAAAAAGACAGCATGATCAACACTTACACGGTAAAAAGTAGCCAACTTCAATACGTTTTTCCAATACTTCTTTTGCTTGTTTTGGATTACATACTTCTAATACCTCAAAATTTGTAGGGAAATCTAACCCTTTAGATTTAATTTTTTCTTTAAAATTAACTTGATACAATACACCAAATTCTCTTTCTTTGAGTTTCTCAATGAGTGCTTCTGTTGCCGCTTGGAATGATTTAGTTGTTTTAACTTCATACATAAAGTTCACTTGTATTCCTCCATTTTTCATTTCATGTATATTTTGTGGAATCGACTTTTTTAGAATCTGCTTTGAATATTTTATCTATTAAAGCTTCTTTGATAATAGTGTCTATGATTTGGAATTCTTATTGGATAGAAATTTCTTTCTAGAACATGATTTCGTCGAAAGTTCTCATTGGTTGAGGATAAGCATGTTCAAAACAATCAGTCCGATATCCTTTTAATCCAGTTGCTGCACTATATAAAAAATTTCATCATAGTTTCGCCCTAGTCGTTCCAAAGATTCGATGACAAAAATATCCTTCTTCCTTAAAAAATGAAGTTCTTTTTGCAATTATTCTCGTGAGGTCTTCTTTTAACTACATAAAATTGTAACCACTGGTTTTAAGAGTAGTGTATCATCCCAAATCATATAATTAATTGACTGCGATTGTTATAAAACTCACGGTAAGCCATATAACTAGCAATAAATGAAGAAATCGCAGTAACTGAAATCAACATAAACATCACAACAATTTGGTAACGAATCGCTTGAACAGGATCAATTCCCGCAAAAATCAACCCTGACATCATACCTGGTAGGCTGACAAGTCCAACCGTTTTTGTTCGGTCAATAGAAGGAGCCATGCCCGTTTTGACGCTTTCTCTTACAATACTCATGGACGCTTGTTTTTTATTGGCTCCCAATGCCAATTTTTCCAATACCTGTTGGCGTTGGTCCGTAAATTTTGAATTCAAAGACCGATAGGTCACTCCAATCGCAGTCATGGCGTTGCTGGCAATCATGCCTGTAATTGGAACGATTTGGGAAGGGGTCCAGTCAATGACTCCTGAAAAAACAAGAATGAGTAAGGACAAGGCTGTTCCTACTCCAATAGCCGTCGTTGAAATTTTAAAAGAGCGGTTGATCCCCTCACTGCGTGTATGGGCGTTATAAGAAGCGTTGAACACAATGAACAAAACCATCGCTAAAGTGAGAAAGTTGTTATCCACTCGTAATACGTAGCTCAATACATATCCAATAAGGAATAATTGAACGACAGCGCGAATTCCCGCAATAAAAATGTCGTTTCCTAATCCCAATTTCTCTTTGTAATCAATCAATAAGGCAACTATCAAGAGGACAGAGGATAAAAGCAAAGAAAGATTACTGATTTCCAAATTGTTTGTCATTTCGATTCCTCCATTTTTCCACCTTTGATAGTAATCAGACGAGAAGCTTGGTCGATTTCTTCCTGGTTGTGAGTGACGGCCAACACCGTAGTTTGTTGGTCTTTCATCATGTCTCGGACTAAATCAAGGACAATCGCTCTGTTTTCTTGGTCCAATGAACTGGTAACTTCATCCAGGAGCAACACTTTCGGTTGATACATCAAATTTCGGACCAATGCAACCCGTTGTTTTTCCCCTCCTGATAGTTCCTTGACCTCTTTCGATAAGTAAGTTTCAGGTATTTGAACTCGTTCTAACAATTTTTTTGCACGTTCCCGATCAAATCCTTCTTCTCTTATGCGGGCAGGAAAAGACAAGTTCTCTTGAACTGTCTCATCGAACAGAGAAGCGTTTTGAAAGAAATAAGAGACTTCTTTTCTATACTCCACAGGATCGATTTTTTGCAGATCCGTACCTCGATAATAAATTTTTCCGGAAGTTGGGGAAAGCAGCGTACCAATTAATTTCAAAAGGGTACTTTTTCCACTTCCAGAAGGACCAGAAAAAACAATCACTTCCCCTTTGTTTACTGTAAAAGAGATATCTTGAAGGATTTGGTTTCCGTTTGCCTGAAAACCAACCTTCTCTAATTGAAACAATGAATCACTCATACCACTTCTCTCCTTTATAAAAAAGCCCTGCACCAGTGGACCATCCATACGGGTGCAGGGCTTTTGTTTCATCCTAGTGTACCTCAGTGTTCGTTTGGATCGTTTTTGGCGTCTTCATGAGTAGGGTGAACCGTTCCTTCAAGGTGATCTGGACCAGCATAAATGGTATACAGTCTGAGCGGCTTATCACCGGTGTTTTCGATGTTGTGCCACATGTCCGCCGGAACAAATACGGCGTCATCATCCATCACTTTTTGTTGAACATGTAAGTTATCTTTAGAAGGCCCCATTTTACACACGCCTTCTCCTTCTTCAATACGGATAAATTGGTCAATGCCTTCGTGCACTTCCAAACCGATGTCATCGCCCGGTTGAATGGACATTACGGTGACTTGCAGTTTACTGCCTGTCCAAATGGTCGTCCGGTAATTATCATTTCCTGTGGTGGCGTCTTCAATATTAATGATATACGGCTTCTTCCCATGATCCTTGTAGTCTATTTCCATCTTCCATTCCTCCTAGTCTTTGTACTGAAACAATGATACCCACTTCTTATTTATAATAATTATAATTAATGGTACCACATCTAAAAATTCTATGCAAAAAAATTGGCTTTTTGGAGAGCGATTCTAAACAAAGACCATATAACGCGCAATTACAATTGGTACCCCTTAATCCTCAGCACATAAAGGAAAAAATATGGAATCAAAAAATAACCGATATGTACTCTGGTTATGACTTGAATCAGGGAGAATTTCAGAGACGACACATCATACTTTTTTAGTTTACACTTGTAAACTAACTAGCGTACATTAACTTTATGCTCACTATCAAGCGTTGTCAATCCTTTAGACTCTTATCAATTTCGAAAGAAAGTAGCAAGGTTATTGATTGTGACTGTAAAAGTGGGGTGTTCCTATAAGCACATTAAACTATCTTCTCTAATTTATCATGCTATTTAAATTCTGTTTTTTCATGAGAATTTTTGTCCAAAACTTGTTAAAATGATTTTAAAAAATACTTACATACACAATCCCCAAAAGACACTAATGTCATTTCAGTCAAAAAAGATACCGCAGAAAATTTCCACCTGAGATTCAATACGATATTACTCTCTTGACAGCCAGCTTAATTCCTTAGTTGAATAGATTATTAAAGTGCACAAAAAAACAATGCGGCGTTTGTTATATTTTCTGGTATAAGCGACGGTGTTATAAACTTTTTTGCAGATTAAAAATCATATGAATTTAACTCCAGTAATAAGAGTTTAAGTGCCAATGCATGCATGATTCTTTCAATTTCCGTTTTATGAGTAGACAGAACGATTCCTTCATTGCATTGGAAAATGAGTTTGTTTCTCGTAATATGTATGCTCTCATTTTTGGTTGCATAGTATTCTCTCCATTCGTCTTCATACATAAGAACGCCTCCTTTGATCATACTATATTTAAGTCCTTCGTTATTAATATACGTAAAAAGTTGGTATTTTATTTTTATTTTCTCTCTCTTTAAAAAAACTGAAAAAAGAGCGGTTTACAGGCGTTTTCATGGATAGTTACCCATAGATCAATCTGAAATGAGCGTAGAACTTCCCTCTCAAACACTGGTTTTTTAGAGAAATACGAAATATTAGGGTTATTTGCAGAATAGCTACTTATTCTTACAAAGCAACAAGCGAGCAAAAGAAAAATTCCTTTCAAGCGTTTTTTGGCGGTACACTATTTTAGCGACAGGCAAGATAGCAAATATTTTTTACACCTGGTTTGACTGTCGGCGACGACAGCCCACAGCCAAAAATAAAGAAGTCAAGGACTGTGAGGGTAGAGATTTTTTGGTGGTCTGCCAAAAAATACTTACCCGTTCCTTGACTTATTTAAGTGTTATTCAGTTTTAGGCTATTACAACTGGGTGACTGAGACGATTTTGGGGGCTTGCCCCTTTTTTCCAAAAGGGGCAAGGTCTAGATCTTGTGTTTTTATTTTTTTGGAAATTCAAAAGCTAATTTCATTTCGTCATTCAGTGTTAACTTTGCCGAGAAATTGCTTCCTTTTTTACTTTTGAACCCTTTGATTAAACTCGTTTCTCTTTTGCTTAATAAATCTTGGACATTTTTCTTTGTGAGTGCTTTTTGGCTCCATCTTTTAGGAAGCGTAAATTTGCAACCGTCTTTGTAGCCCGAGCAGCCATAAAATTTTCCTTTGTCTACTACGCTGTTTTGACATTTCGGACACGTACCCATCACATTTTCTTGTTCCATATGACCGGCTACATCTGCAATGTTTTCTTTTTTGTCGTGGAAGTTTTGTGGCACTTTTTCAATGAGGTGCTGCACAAACCGCTCGATACTGCCTAAAAAAGCTTCTTGTGTGCCTTGTTGGCTTCGGATCTTTTTCAAATAGCGTTCCCATTGGGCAGTCATGCCGGCATTGGCGATTTCGTCCTCTGCAATTATGCGGCACAACAATTCGCCTTTTTCTGTCACATAGATTTTACTCTTACTGATCGTGATGTAGTCCTGTTTCTTCAAGGTTTCAATGATACTGGCTCTAGTGGCCTCGGTTCCAATCCCTTCGGTTTCTTTAAGAATGTCTTTGCTGTCTTTATCGTCCATTGCCCGTCCGACATGTTTCATGGCGGTTAGCAGTGTGCCCTCTGTATAGTAATTGGGTGGTTGGGTTTTCCCTTCCTTTGTTTCAAGGGCGAAAGCCACTGAATCATTGACGGTTACTTCTGGTAAAAGTGGGTCGTCCTTGTCTTTTTCTTCCTGTTTATATAGTCGTTTCCATCCACGCTCTTTTTCTGTCTTCCCTTTTGATTGGAACAGAACCTGATTGATCGCTGTATCAATGGTGGTTTCGTCATAGATATACGGCTTTTCAAAAATTGCGAGGGTACGATACAAGACCAGAAGATAAATGTTTTTTTCGTCTTTCGTTACATCACTGAGCTTCGGCAATGTCTTCGTTGGAATAATCGCATAGTGTTCTTGTACTTTGCTTCATCTACATACCGTTTATTTTCGTTTAGCTGCGGTTCGGAAATGCCCACTCCTGCTAGTTCGAGATACCGACTGAGGTTGCTTTTCAGGTAGTCAAATTCGGGGCTACCAATATAATTGGTATCGCTTCTTGGATAAGAAAGCACCTTTTTTTCATAGAGTTTTTGAGCGATCGAAAGCGTTTTGTCGGCACTGTACTTAAAGCGTTTGTTCGCGAAAGATTGTAAATCAGACAAGCTAAAGAGTTTCGGCGCATACTGCCGTTTTTCTTCCACTTTGACATTTGTTACTTCGGCATTCTCCGCTTGCTCTAGCTGATTGGTTTCTTTGAACCCGTCAAGGTTTTCGAGTGTATCAAACCGCTCTTTGTATTTCCCTTTGTACTTACCATTCGAGTGTGTGAAAGTGGCATACAACTCATAAAATGGCTTGCTGACGAAATGTTTGATTTCTTCGTTGCGTTGGTAAATCAAGAACAAAGTCGGGGGTTGGACGCGTCCAACGCTAAACACGCCTCTCATGCCGTTTTTCTGCATATAAAGCGTGTAAAGACGGGTGAGATTGATTCCTACCAGCCAATCAGCGATTTGTCGGGTTTCTGCTTCTTTGTAAGTGGAATAAAACGCCTGTCCGTCCTTCAGATTTTGAAATCCTTTTTTGATTTCGCTAGTTTCAAGCGAGTTGATCCATAAACGTTTAATGGTTTTCCGGCTATTTCCCGAAAGGTTGATAATCAAGCGGGCGATTGCTTCACCTTCTCGGTCGCTGTCGGTCGCAATCACGATTGTTTCCGCTTCATCTAAATGCTTTTTGACGATCTTGTATACCTGTCAATACGGATTGAACTGTTGTTAATGCTCCGGAAATTCTTCCTTGAATATCTCCTGCAGCTGCACCTAAATATAAAGTTTGGAAATTATTTTGTAGAAAATTCATAGCTCATTCTCCTTTATTTTTCTTCTTCTCTTTGTAAAGCTATTGTTTGTTCTTGCTTTTGTTCTCTATGTTGGTCTTGCTGTTTTTTAAGCTGTTGAGCCAATTCCTCTTTATCATCTTTATATGGAGTGAGTCGTTTCAACTTATCGCTTTGAAATGTACCGATAAAATATTTTTTATCTCCGTTTTCGTCTTCTCTTTCAAACACGTATCATAGATATAAATGTAATGGCATAGTGCGGGTTTTATTTTCAGCCTGTATCGTAGCTAAACAAATCGAGTTGTGTGTCCGTTTTGGGGCGTTCTGCTAGCTTGTTTAAAGTCTCTTGAATGAATGTATGCTCTAAGTCAAAAGAATTTGTCAGCGCCTTTATATAGCTTTCTTTTTCTTCTTTTTTTACTTTAATGATCGATAGCAACAATGATTTAACACTAGCAAGTTGAATACCACCATTTCTTCCTGATTTAATCTTAAAGAAAATTTCCTGGTTCGCTTTCAGTACCTTCAGCAATTTATCTAATGTCCGCTCAGGAATGCCTAGCGTTTCTCTAATCTCTTTTTTAGTCGTCACCAAATAAGGCTTGTATACATCGCTTTTTTCGCTAATATAAGCCATTAAATCTTTTTTCCATTCTGACAAATGAACACGTTGACGTTCGCTTCTTTTTTTCTTGAATTTAAACCACCCTTGACGGACAAATAAATCTTTACTGGTTAAATCACTTGATACCCAAGCTTTGCAAAGAATGGTAATGTATTCCCTATTAGCCCCTTGATAGTTTTCTGAATAGGCACTTCTAACAATTTTGATTACTTCTTTTTCTTCTAAGGGTTGATCTAATCGATTATTAAACTCAAACATATTATATTCGCACGTTTCGATTGAATAGCCTGAACTAAAGTAAGCTAAAGAGAGGGTAAACATAACGCTATTGCGCCCTACTAAACCCTTTTCTCCTAAAAATTTCGTTTCGTGCAATAAGAGATTAAACCAGGGTTCATCTACTTTTTTTTTGCCTTTTGTACCGCTTAAAACCGTTAGACTTGAACGAGTAAAGCCCTTATTATCTGTTTGTTTGAAAGACCAATCTTGCCATTCTTTGAAAGAATAACGGTAATTGGGATCAAAAAATTCTACATTGTCCGTTCTTGGTATGCGAGCAATCCCAAAATGATTGCACGTTAGATCAACTGGCAAAGACTTTCCAAAATATTCTCGGATATTTTGCGAGATTATTTTGGCTGCTTTGACAGATTTAAATTCTGATTTTGAAGTCACATAGACTGGAGTTTCTAAAACAAAATATGCTTGATAACCTTTATCAGATTTGATAATCATAGTAGGCATAAAACCTAAATCAATAGCTGTTGTTAAAATATCACTTGCTGAAATAGTTTCTTTTGCCGTGTGAATATCAAAATCAATAAAGAATGTATTGATTTGTCTTAAATTATTTTCAGAATGCCCTTTAGTATATGAGCGATTTTCGTCTGCATATGTTCCATAACGATAAACGTTGGGTGTCCAATGCGTAAATGTATCTTTGTTTTCGTGAATCGCTTCTTCGGAAGTCAGAACAACGCCACGTCCGCCAATCATGCTTGATTTTGAGCGATACGCAAAAATAGCCCCTTTGCTTTTACCTGGCTTGGTAGTGATTGACCGACTGTGCGTGCGGATGTAAAGTATTTAATTCAACCTATATAGTATAAGAAAGTTTAAACTTTACATATATTTTTCTTGTACAAGGATTAGTTCTTCTTGTCTATGATAAAATTTATTAAACAGTTTGAAAGGAAAAACTATTCAAAGAAAGTGGGCGATAACAATGGGATTTTGGTATTTTTTAACGTTAGCTGTCGGTATAACTTTGTTGATCATAAGTGTTTCAAATAAAGAAGTATCTAGATCAACCAAATTCGTAATAGCCTGTTTTGTTTTAGGGATCTTGTTAGTCATAGGTAGTCTACTTTTATTTTTACCAGGCAGCTCTTCGATTATTGAGCAACTACTTCAACTAAATTAGCTTCGTTATTAAAAGCCGACTTTCTAAAAAAAGAAAATCGGTTTTTATTTGTACTGGTCGAAAAAATTTTTTCTACGGCTGATTTTGACTTTATTTTAGATCCAGCTGAACGATCAGCGGCTCCCCTTCTTGCGTTGCTTCATCCAACATTAAAGAATAAACATCGGCATCCTCTTTCGTGATACGCACCTGTTGCGCACTCATTTCTCCAGCACCCACTTCTTGAATACGCATCATTTGGTTCTCTGGATCCACGCTATTGATAAAGTAATAATTTTCCATGACTTTCCTCTTTCTCCTAATTGAATAGGTCTGACTCTTGACTCATTTTTGCTTGTTCGATTTCACGCTGCAGCTTTTCAAAAGCTACTTTATTTTTGAATTGATCAAATTCATTGCTCGTCACCCGTTCCAGGTGTTTGACTTGATTTGTGACCGACCGACGATACTTTACCGATGATCGATAGAAATAAAGTAAGAGACTTTTTCGAAAATAGCCATCATCTATTCCACTTTTTTAATTTGGTATTTGTTGCGATTAGCTCATAATGATCGATTATATTGGAATAACTGACGTGATCGGATGCTACATAAACAAGGACTTGATTTGAATCCAATCCTTCATATTTGAGATCAAAAACGACGAAATAGGTTTGATCATCGTTCGTATAAACACTTAGATCTTCTATGCTAATTTTGGCATCTTCAAGGTCCATATCCCCAATCGATTGCGTCATTTCCTAGTTATATTCATCAGTAATCAACTTCATTTCGTTCAGAAGTCCCACTAAATGTCATGCCAGGTACGAAAATTGAATGACTTCGCCAACAACTGGCATCAGACCTATCCCAAGTTAATCAAAAATCTGCTTAAAATGCCGAATCTGCTCACTTTCATGGATTTCCCACCAGCTATTCGCGGTTCATTGTATTCAACCAACTTCATTGAGAACTTTAACAAACATCTCAAACGCAACACCAACCACAAAGAACAATTTCCAACGGAAGATTCACTGGATCGATTCCTGGTTTCTCAGTTTAATGTCTACAACGAGAAGTCTATGAAGCGAATCCATCGCGGATTCAAAGGACTTCAGGACACCCTGGAATCATCCTTTATTTAAATTAACTACATATTATATGTACGGAGGCATTTCATTTACACAAGATTCTTGACGCTACCTCATTACAATGAATGCTAGCTTAATATCAAAAATAATTTATAGATATTTTTTATATTAAAGATCTATTCATTTATCACTTTAAACACAAGGATAGCCAAAGCTTTTTCGATATGATCACCAGCTTAGATCTACGCCTCCCACAACGGTTTTGTAAGAAGCTGACGTTTTGAATAAATACAAATTAGGGATTCAATATTCTTTAATAGTAATTGTGCATTAGAAGGAACAAACAACAAGATAAAAGTGATAAAACGAGTAGCCTACGGCTATCGAAATTCCCACAACTCTCGAACAAGAATTTATCTCATTCAAGGCTTGATCTTCCAAGTAAAACAAAAACCAGTTAAGCACTTTGCCTAACTGGTTATGACTAAATTTGGCTCTATAATTTATGGGACTGATGAATCAGAATTGATTCTGTAGTGACCCCAAAAAGTTAGACCAAAAAATCTAACTTTTGGAGGTCGGTATTTTTTATGGCTAAGTATACTTTTGAACTTAAATTAAAGATCGTTCATGATTATTTGGATGGCAAAGGCGGAAGTGATTATCTGGCAAAGAAGTATTCCATTAAGGCTCCATCACAAGTGAAGCGCTGGATCAATGCCTATCAAGAATTTGGTGAAGAGGGTCTAGTAAGAAAGCGACAAAAGAAAAAGTATTCTGTTCAATTTAAGCTGGATGCGATAGAGTTATATCTAACAAGTGAGCTGTCCTATCGTGAAGTTGCCAACACACTTAACATGAACAACCCTAATTTGATCGCTAGTTGGATGCGTCAATTCCGTGAGGGTGGGATCGATGGACTCTCAAAAACGAAAGGATGTCCACCTATCTTGTCTAAGAAAAATGAACCCAAAAATAAGAAAAAATCTACAACTAAAGCAACGTCTGAAGAACGTGAACGCATCGAGGAGTTGGAGAAACGAGTCCGTTCCCTTCAAATTGAAAATACCTTTTAAAAGAATTGAGGAAGCTGCGAAAACAGGAAGCCCAACAACGACGAATGAAGCAATCGCACGAATCATCGCAAGCCTCCGAGGACCGTTTAAATTAGTTGAGCTTCTAGAAACTTTAAAGTTCCCTAAGGCAACCTTTATGTACTGGCAAAAACGATTGGACCGTAAAAATCCAGATCAAGAGATTGAAGCGGAAATGCTTAAAGTTCGGGAGAAGCACAAGGATTATGGCTGTTTACGGATGACCAATGAACTAAGAAACCGCGGTTTCTCTATCAATAAAAAGAAAGTTCAGCGCCTGATCAAGAAGCTAGGAATAAAAGTAACGGCATACACACGTAAATCACGGCGCTACAATTCTTATCGAGGACAAGTCGGAGCAGTAGCCAAAAATCGGATCCATCGTCGTTTCTACACCAGTATCTGCCATCAGAAAATCACGACGGATACAACTGAATTTAAATACCATGAAGTGGATGCCAAAGGCATTATCCGTCAAAAGAAATTGTATCTAGATCCTTTTATGGATATGTTCAATAGTGAGATTTTATCCTATCGTATCTCTGAAAAGCCCAATGCATTAGCGGTAATGGAAGGTTTGGAGGAAGCTATCCAGACCACTAACGATTGTCCCTATCGTCGTACGTTTCACTCAGATCAAGGTTGGGCGTATCAAATGAAAGCTTATAGAAACAAATTGAAGGAGTACAAAATCTTTCAAAGCCTGTCTCGGAAAGGGAACTGCTTAGATAATTCACTTATGGAGAATTTTTTTGGCTTATTAAAACAAGAGATTTTTCACGGGAAAGTTTATAACTGTTTCGAGGAATTAAAATCAGCCATCGATAGCTATATCTATTACTACAATAATGAACGGATAAAACAGAAATTAAACTGGCAAAGTCCCGTCCAATTTCGTAAAACAACCGCAACGGTTGTGTAAAAATATCATTTTAGAGCATGAAAAAAGGAGTGGATTTCTCCACTCCAAAAAAGTCTAACTTTTGGGGGTCACTACAAGTTGACAACTCCTTTTTGTTTACAAATCAATTGGATATCTACAAATTGTATTTTCTAACGAATTTTATAGACATTAAAAAATTAATTTGACGTTAAATACTTCCTCCAGAAAGTATTGAGATTGGTAAAATATAATCCTTATTTGTCTTTTCGCCTTTAATTTTTTTCAGAAGAATATCAACAATAAGACTTGCAATTTCATCAATTGGTTGTCTTATTGTTGTCAATTGTGGGAAAAATTTCTCAATGAAAGAGGTACCATCGTATCCAATAATTTTTAAATCTTCTGGGATATTAAGTTTAAGTTGATGAGCAATTTTCATAGTGAGAATGGCTGTTAAATCATCAGAAACAAAAATACCATCTGGTTTGTGATTTATAATAGTTGACTTTATTTCCATTTCACGACGGATAGTAGACAGATTATTAGGAATTTTGAAAATTTTTCCATTTGGATTTTGAAAAGAAAAACCTAGTGCACGTAATTCTGTGGGAGAATCCGTGTTATCATTTCCTGTAATCATAATGGTATTTTGACAACCATTTTTTTGTAAAGTCTTAGCTGCAAGTTTTCCCCCTTCAAAGTTATCTGAAGAAACAATGGAAACATTAGGAGCTAAATTTCTATCAAAAGCAACAATAGGTGCTCTCACACGCTCATAATCAGCAATTCCAAGATTATGGCTTGATGAGATTATGCCATCAACTTGGTTGGCTTCAAGCATTTCAATGTATTCTCTCTCTTTAGCAGGATCATTTTGACTATTGCAAATAATCGTTTTATATCCATGTTTAAATAACTCGATTTCGAGATACTCAATGAGTTCAGAGTAAAAGATATTACTAATATTAGGAAAAATAAGACCAATAAGCTGAGGTGACTTTCCTTGAAGTCCACGTGCTAAATTATTTGGTTTATAACCAAGAGTTTTCATAGCTTCATGAACTTTTTGTTTTGTTTTTTCTGATAAATATCCCTTATTATTAATGACGCGTGAAACGGTTGTTGGGCTAACTCCAGCTAATTCAGCGACATCAGTTAATTTTGCTACCATTTTAATATTTTAATTCAAAGTATTTTCCAGTAGGTTCGCCTGATTTGATTTGAATACCATTTTGGTGATTTTCAGGGAATACACGACTAGTAAACACTTTTTCTCCTTTATTAATAAAAATCTCAATGATTGAGTTATCTACAAAAATGTTAGCAGTTGTTTCTTTAGTATCAATTGAGCATTCACGAATCGTACCAAAGTCAGTGGCATATGGAATGCCTGCTTTGCTGCGATCTAAAATAATTTTTCCTTCTTTGGTATCTACAATCAAGCTAAGTCCATTTCCTTTACTATCAGAGAAAAGAAGTAACTCCGATTTCTGATTTGGAGGAAAAGTTAGTTCAAGCTCATAAGTATTATTTGTTTCTGCTTTTGCTGTAAATTGTTCAGAACTAGCACGTAATGATGTAATAGCTTCTACGGGATATTGGTAAAGTTTACCATCTTTTATTGAAAGTTCTTTTACAAGACTCATTGCTCCCTGATAATCATACTTATCAGTTGGATAATCGATATCAGGTAGTCCAATCCAACTGACAATCAGAGCACGACCATCAGGAGTATTGAATCCTTGAGTCGCATACGCTTCAAATCCATAATCAAGATTTTGAATTTCTGAAGCGCCCACAAGTTTTACTTTTTCTATGTCAAGCGATTGATAGATCTTAAAAGTATTCGGATAGATATTCCCATAATTTAGCTCAGATTTATCCAACCCTTGAGGACAATAAATGAGAACAGGTTTTTTGTCTACAAATACTAGATTTGGACACTCAATCATGTATTCTGAACCAGTGCCGCCAAAATCAAGGTTGCCAACTTCCTCCCATGTTTCCACGTTATTGTCATCCGCTTTGTAAAGTTTGATAAAGCCTGATTTTTCTAAATTTTGTGCTCCAACAATCGCATACAATTGTCCTTCATAATTAAACATTTGTGGATCACGAAAATGATCAGTTACATCAGCAGGTTTATGAATAAGAACATTCTCACCTTTCGTAATGTTGTAGTCTTTATCCATCCATGCTCCGATTTGAAGTGTATCACGTTCCCAATTTTCATTTCGAACGTTTCCTGTATAGAGTAAGAATAGATTCCCCTCTATTTCATATGCAGAACCGGAATAAGCGCCGTGGCTATCTCGTTTTGTGTCTGGAAGAAGTTCTGCTCCTGTTACATGAAAATGAACTAAATCATCTGATTCATTGTGTACCCATTCTTTCAACCCATGAGCAGCTCCAAATGGCCAATTTTGATAAAAAAGCGTATATTTTCCGTTAAAAAAAGAAAAACCATTAGGATCGTTTAACAATCCTGTTTTAGGTTCGATATGATAGCTAGCACGCCAAGGTGATCGTTTTACATTATCCTTAATTTTATCCATCTCATCTTTAGTCCAATCAGAATAAGCACGATATCGTATTTCTCGAGGTAAGTTCATATTTTACTCCTTCAATTTATCTTTTTACAACTAGTATGGTAAACGTTTTCCGTTGAAAAATCAATCATTTCATTTAAAAAAATAAACTATATGACAAACGTTTGACATATTTTTAAGATATGCTAAAATAAATTTGCATTTCAGTGAACCGTTTTCACGCAAAAATAAAAAAGGAGTGATTCGAATGAATTACAGTAAAGTAGCTTCCGACGTAATACAAGCGGTCGGAAAAGATAACCTTATTGCAGCTGCACACTGCGCTACACGTCTTCGTCTCGTACTAAAAGATGACACGAAAGTGAATCAAAAAGCTTTAGACGAAAATCCAGATGTGAAAGGCACATTTAAAATTGATGGACAATATCAAGTGATTATCGGTGCAGGTGATGTTAATTTCGTTTATGACGAACTTATCAAAAAAACTGGACTTTCGGAAATTTCAACAGATGATTTAAAAAAAATTGCTAGTAAAGATAAAAGATTCAACCCCATTATGGCATTAATTAAATTATTATCAGATATTTTTGTTCCAATTATACCTGCCCTTGTTGCAGGTGGTTTATTAATGGCATTACAAAACTTTTTAACAGCTGCTGGACTTTTTGGACCAAAATCAATTGAAGAAATGTATCCTGCGATTGAAGGTATTTCCTCAATGATCCAACTGATGTCCGCTGCACCATTCATGTTCTTACCAATTTTAGTAGGTATTTCAGCTGCTAAACGTTTTGGAGCAAACCAATTTCTTGGTGCTGCAATTGGTATGATCATGACAACACCAGATCTTGGTGGCTCAACTGAATATTGGAATATTTTTGGTTATCATGTTTCACAAACAAACTATGCTTATCAAGTTATTCCAGTTTTAGCAGCTGTTTGGATATTATCTATATTAGAAAAATTCTTTCATAAAAAATTGCCATCATCTATTGACTTTACATTCACGCCATTATTATCAGTAATGATTACTGGATTTTTGACTTTCACAGTTATTGGCCCTGTAATGTTATTGTTGTCTAATGGAATTACAGACATTATTGTTTGGCTATATAACACTACTGGATTTATTGGAATGGGTATTTTTGGAGGAACATATTCACTTATAGTCATGACTGGTTTACATCAATCATTTCCAGCTATTGAAACTCAATTACTTTCAGCGTGGACAAATGGTATCGGACATGGAGACTTTATCTTTGTAGTTGCATCTATGGCAAACGTTGCTCAAGGTGCTGCAACATTTGCCATTTGGTTCTTAACTAAAAATTCTAAGACAAAAAGTCTTGCTTCCTCTGCGGGTGTCTCAGCACTTCTTGGAATTACAGAGCCTGCCTTGTTCGGAGTTAACTTAAAATACCGCTTTCCATTCTTTTGTGCTTTAATTGGTTCAGGAATTGCTACAGCAGTAGCAGGATTACTTAAAGTAGTTGCTGTTTCACTTGGTTCAGCAGGTTTCTTGGGATTTCTTTCAATTAATGCAACATCTATTCCATTTTACGTATTGTGTGAATTGATTAGCTTTGTAGTTGCTTTTGCAATTACTTACTTCTACGGTAAAACAAAAGCTGCTGGTATCTTTAAAGCAGAAGAAATTGCTGAACAAACACCAGTTAATTCTTCAAAAGTAGCAACAACAGATCCAATATCTACTGATGTTGAATCAACACAAACAAAAGTTTCATCAGAAACAATTGTTAGTCCCATTTCTGGTAAAGTGATTAGTCTTTCTTCAGTAAATGATCCAGTCTTTTCATCAGAAGCTATGGGAAAAGGGATTGCCATTAAACCAAATGGAAACACGGTCCATTCTCCAGTAGATGGTACTATTCAACTCACGTTTGAAACTGGACATGCTTATGGTATTAAATCAAATAATGGTGCTGAAGTTCTAATTCATATTGGTATTGATACTGTATCAATGGGAGGAAAAGGATTTACACAAAAAGTTACTACTAATCAAAAAGTTAGAAAAGGCGATATTCTTGGAGCATTTGACCGTTCAATGATTGAGAAAGAAGGTCTTGATGATACAACAATGATTATTGTGACCAATACTTCGGATTATTCAGAAGTAAATATAGTAGCTGAAAATACAGTCACTGAGGGTACTGATTTACTTGAAATCAAATAAATATATTTCCCTGAGTAAAGATGGAATTTTCTTTCCAAAATCAAATAATATAGATTAATCAAATATTTGAGAATAACATTTTATTTAATCTTTTCATATATCAATTGTATGAAAAATTATTAGAATTTTAAAAAATGATAAAAATTCAAAAAGAAAAAATAGTAGTTATTTACTTGTCATGTTACTAAATAAAAAAATAATTTAAATATGATATATAGTCATTTATTTAGTGATTTCATTCTAAAATAAAGGGAGAAATGTCTATGCTATACGGTGCAATTGAAGCAGGCGGCACAAAATTTGTGTGTGCCATTGGCGATGAAGAAATGACGATCAAGGAAAGAGTGAGCTTTCCGACAACGACACCTGAGGAAACAATGCCTTTAGTCATTGACTTCTTCAAACAATACCAAGCAGATTTAGCAGGGATTGGGATTGGCTCATTTGGGCCTATCGATATCCATCGCGATTCCGCCACTTATGGGTACATTACCTCGACCCCGAAATTGGCATGGCAAAATTTTGATTTCATCGGTACCATGAAAAAAGAATTTCCGATCCCGATTTCTTGGACAACAGATGTCAATGCGGCTGCCTATGGTGAGTATGTCTTCGGCAGTGGCAAAGGATTGAGCAGTGTCGTTTACTATACGATCGGTACGGGTGTTGGCGGCGGTGCCTTACAAGAAGGGCGCTTTATCGAAGGGTTTAGTCATCCAGAAATGGGGCATATGCTCGTCGTCCCTCATCCAAAAGATGACTTTGCTGGCAGCTGTCCATTTCATGGCAACTGTTTAGAAGGGATGGCCGCTGGACCCGCCATCGAAAAACGCTTAGGGAAAAAAGGACAAGAGGTTGCAGAAGATGATCCTTATTGGGAAATCGAAGCCTCCTATATTGCTCAATGTGCCTACAATACAACCTTGATGTTTTCTCCAGATGTGATCATTTTTGGCGGTGGTGTGATGAAACAACGCCATATGCTGCAAAACGTCCACGACGCATTTGCAAAATTGGTCAATGGGTATGTCGAAACACCTGAGTTAAGCAAATATATCGTGACCCCAGCATTAGAAGACAACGCTGGAACGCTCGGTTGTTTGGCATTGGCTCGAGAAGCGGTCTTACATTCATAAACGAAAAAAGGCTCTTCGACATTTAGTGTTGGTAGAGAAAGATACAACTGAAAATTTAGTCATAACCAGTTAGGCAGAGTGCTTAACTGGTTTTTGTTTTACTTGGAAGATCAAGCCTTGAATGAGATAAATTCTTGCTCGAAAGTTATGGAAATTTCGATAGCCGTAGGCCACTTGTATTGTGCAATAGTTTTTTACAAAAAAAAGGGGGTGCGGATATTTTTTTGGACCTTTTTAACAAATATATCTTTGCTTCTTCCGATATTGAAGAGGGCTTAGCCCTCCTAAAGATAACTTAATTCGTTGATTATTATACCAATGAATATAATCATCCAATTGGTTCTGTTGCAAAGTTTCCCCTCAGATCCATTATAGGGTAAACTGAGTTTAATAGGAACTAGGAGGAGTAACGAAGATGAACCATTTTAAAGGCAAACAATTTCAGAAAGATGTGATTATTGTCGCTGTAGGCTACTATCTTCGGTACAACCTGAGTTATCGTGACGTCCAAGAAATTCTGTACAACCGTGGTATTAACGTGTCTCACACCACTGTCTATCGTTGGGTACAGAAATATGGGAAACTACTTTACAACATTTGGAAGAGGAAAAACAAACAGTCCATTTATTCGTGGAAAATGGACGAGACCTATATTGGTTCTGTTGCAAAGTTTTAAATCTACTATCAAATAAGGTAGAATAATAGAAAAAGATAGCAGGAGGAATGACGATGAATCCTTTTAAAGGAAAGCAATTTCAGCAGGATGTGATTATTGTAGCCGTGGGCTACTATCTTCGTTATAACCTTAGCTATCGTGAAGTTCAAGAAATCTTATATGATCGTGGCATTAACGTTTCTCATACGACGATTTATCGTTGGGTGCAAGAATATGGCAAACTACTCTATCAAATTTGGAAAAAGAAAAATAAAAAATCCTTTTATTCATGGAAAATGGATGAAACGTACATCAAAATTAAAGGAAAATGGCATTATTTGTATCGAGCCATCGATGCAGATGGTTTAACCTTGGATATTTGGTTACGTAAAAAACGGGACACACAAGCAGCCTATGCTTTTCTTAAGCGGTTAATGAAGCAGTTTGATGAACCGAAGGTTGTAGTCACAGATAAAGCCCCCTCTATTACAAGTGCCTTTAAGAAACTAAAAGAATACGGCTTTTATCAAGGGACAGAACATCGTACCATTAAATACCTGAATAATTTGATTGAACAAGACCATCGTCCAGTAAAGAGACGCAATAAATTCTATCGAAGTTTACGCACTGCCTCTACCACGATTAAAGGCATGGAAGCCATTCGAGGATTATATAAGAAAACCCGAAAAGAAGGCACTCTCTTCGGGTTTTCGGTCTGTACTGAAATCAAGGTATTATTGGGAATCCCAGCTTAAATCATAGATACCGTAAGGGATTTTATTCTTTATTTAAAACTTTGCAACAGAACCATAAATTATAAATATGATCATTGGAAATATTACTGTTAAACTTTTTTGCTAATTCGAAATTGTATTGTACTGTTTGATTTTCAAGAAGAGCATAGTTTTGAAATAAATAGCTAATATGATTTCTTCGTAGACGTTGTATATCATGTTTAGAAACTTTCTTTTCAAAATAGAATAAGTTACCGGTATATTGTTTATCTATTAGGCTTAAATTATTTAACAGAGTAGTTTTTCCACTACCACTTTTTCCTGTTACTATAATAAAATCTTTTTCTGATATTGAAAAGTTCCAATTTTGTTTGATCTTTTTTTTATTAATTGACAGGGTGAAATTCTCAACTGATAATATCATAAAATATTCTCCTTAAAATATTTAAAACTATTTTTTTTATAAATAATAATAGAAGTAATTAGATTTATTAAAAAGATCATAAAAATTATAAAATACAAGTAAGTGTTTTTTGAAAATATCAATTGAAAACACATAGTAGCAAATAACTCTATTGTAAAAGGGAGTAAACATAAATCTAAAACTTGACTTATTGGTGAATATCCAAATATTTTTTTTAAAGCTATTTTTTTTGAATTTATAGTAAAACTAACAAAAATCATTTGAAAATTAATTATTATAAATAATCCTAATATTAAAAGATATTGTAGATATGCATTTAATTTATTTACTTTTTTTTGAGATAATAATTCACCAGTTTCTTGAAAAACAGAATAAGAAAAATTTATGATATTTTCTAGGTTAAATTCTTTTATATACGGATTAATTTGATTAAAAAAGTTTTGGTTTGAAGTATGTTTCTGATCAAAAAATAATCCACCATCACTAGTCAATATATTTCCCCAAAATAATGATTCTGTTATTTCTGGATTAATAACTCTAACTATGGGATCAGTTATTGTATAGTTATCTTTTGCCTTTCCATATAAGGTATTAAAACTAAAATACTTTTGGTTATTATTAACAAATATTAGTTTTATTTTTAAATTTTTCAAATTAGGAGTTTTATAAGGAGCTTGAGGAGGAGAGTCTTCAAGTCTAAACTGTATGTCTTCTAAATAATTTTTTTCAATCATTTTTGCATATTCTTTATATTTTTTAGGTACTAGAATGTAAGTAGTTAGTGGATCAGAGTTTATTAAATTTAAGTCAGTAGATTCTTCAAAAGAAATAGGATTGTAATATTTTAGATAGTTTAAATCAACACATATTCCTGCACCAGCAGGTTGACTAACATAGTCTTCAAAATTTGGATAAACTTTTTGTCCAATAAAAAATTCTTTATTATTCTCTTGGATAGTTGCGTAATTGTATGGCGCGATAATAAAAGTTTTATAATTCTTCTGTATTTTATAAACAAATTTACTAGCTTTTTTCAAGTAGTTATTTTCTTCTACGGTGTTGTTTCTATTTAATTGATTAGTAATATTTGTTTTATATAAATTAGTAGTTCTTTCCCAATATTTAAGAGAATTATTTTCGGCTTCATTATGGGTATTTATTACTTTTGTAGAAGCTATTAACAGAAGGATCATGCTTAAGAATAGACAGATATTTAATATACAAAGATTTAACTTAAGTGGTCGTGAATTTTTTAGATAATTTTTTATACTAGATAAATGATAGATACTTAGAGTAACTATGATAAATAAAAAACTAATTATAAAATGAAAAATACTACATAGAAGAAATGATAGGAAAAAATTTTCGTTACTGTAATATATGCTCAAAAAAATAGATAAAATGAAAGTTATAATCAAAGAACAAAATAAGAGGTTTAACTCTTTAATAGAATCTTTTATAGTATCAAAAGAGTTATAGCCTAACATTTTTTTTAGAGTGATTTCTTTCATTTTTGAAAAAGCAAATATAATTGTAGTAATTACAATAAATATACTAAGATAGCAGATAACAAGAACAATATTAGTATTAATTTGAAAAGTATCTGATTGATTGATATTGGAAATAGTAGGTGTTCCATATTTTTTCAGTACAGGAATTAATTTGTTTGAGTTTCCTTGTACATATAATATTTCACTTAATCCAATATTTTCCACATGAGAAAAAGGATAAATATTTATATTTAAAAAATTATTTGGAAGTTTTAATTGGTACTTAGAATTTTTGTTATTAGTATAATGGACTTTAGAATCGTTTCTTGCTAATATATTTTTTTTAGAAAATTTCCAGTGTTTGTTAGCGTTAGGGTTTGTAGCAAGAATAGTTAGTTGGTTAACAGCAGTAAAACTATATTGAGAAATATTAATATTTTCTTGTGTAGATATTTCATACAAAGCGTTTATATAACTGTTAAAGTCCATATCATCTTTATATTGCATATGAATTTCAGCGGTATTTTTATATAGCGCTTCAGAAGTCTTTATACCATTTATAACATTAGTAGAAAAGAATAGTATTGTAATGCAGACAAAAAGTGATAAAACAGCGTTTATTTTTTTTAACATATTTTGAATTTCCTTTCAAATGTAAATAAAAAAGAGAGTTTAAATTCTCTTTTTTAATAAACATTCCACCAACCAGTATTTCCAGTAAGTGTGGCATTGCATGTTGCATAAGCTCTTACTCCAGCTTTCTGAACTGATCGTACTTGACCGCCTCGTCCATTTTTAGCTGTTGCACTATGTTTAGCTCTAGCATGGTAGTAATTTGCATAAACTTTAAATCCATTAACCCCACAGTTGAAATCTCCGCCGCCAGCAGCATATCTCAATTTACTAGAAGAAAATCCTTCTTCTGTAGCTTCCATTCCTCCTCCGTAAATGGCGGTATGGTCTTCGGGTACATCTAGATTTAAAGCTTCTGTAGCACTAACTATTCCTCCACTAGTTAATAAGACACCCATTAAAGCAGAAAGACATAAAAATTTTTTCATAACTTATTTCTCCTATCTTTTTTACTAGAATTATTTTATTTTAGTGTGTTTTATAAAATAAAGAACTTTTTTGGCGCGTTAGTATTTTTATGATAAAATTTTATGTAAATAATCGTTTACATAGGAGAAAAAATGGAGGATTTAGGATCTAAGCTAAGAGAATTAAGAGTGAAAAAAGGGTATACTCAAGAATATGTGGCAAGAAAATTTAATGTTACACGTCAAACTATTTCAAAGTGGGAAAATAACAAAACAACACCAGATATAGAGACACTAAAAAAAATTTGTGAATTTTATAGTACTAACATAAATTCTATTTTAAATGAAGATAATTTAAAAAATAAACAAAATAATTTACTGGTATTGACAGCTATTATTTTTAATATATTTGTTACTATATTAGGTTTATTTGAATTGATTCAAATGAATTTTTTTAGCTTTACACACGGAATATTTACTTGGTTTGCTCTATCTGGATTAATAGTAATAGATATCTTAAATTATTTTTATATTTACTATTCTTATTTAAAAAATGAAAAATTTTTTTATACAATGTTTTTTCCCCTAGTGATTTTGATTATTTTATTAAGCTAATATGAAGTAGTTAGTTATTTAATTGCATAGTTGACATAATGTATAGTATGCCAAGTAGCGCCTCTACCAATGGATAGAGACGCTCACTTTGTGATTTTTAATTGGTCTAGCTAAAAGCAACTTTCTAAAGCTTGATTTTTCGCGGTTATCTATATCTAATTCTTTGTGCATTTTTATCTGTCATTTTTTAAAGACTTGTTATTTTTGAGAGGATTTGATATGCTTTTTTTGTCCTTCTCTAGTTCTTCATTTTGTAATATTTTTATGTTGATGAATAGGATAATCTCATTTTGGGCTGCTCGTTAGAGCAGTCTTTTTTTGTTTTCCATAAATAATTTCTCTTTTTACTTCCACAGTTTCCACCACTTTTTTTCAATAGGTGGTGGTGTATCGTTTATTATTTCTTCAGTAACAGTAGTTGATTCATTTTCCAAAGTTTTTTCCGTATAAGTCAATTGTAGTTGTTCCTGCAGTTTTTCAATTTGTTGGTTAGCTTGTAGGGCGAGTTGTTGTTGTTGGTCGAGTAACTTTTGCATTTGTTTTATTTGAGTATCTTTTTCTTGGAGCTGTATATCTTTTTGATTTAACTGTTTTTCTAGGAAAGAAAGGAGTTTTAATTCGGAAACTTGGTTGGTGTTTTTATGGTTTTCGATTTTTGATTTTTCGCCAACTAGTTGTTGATTTGAGTTTGCGTTATTGGTGAAAAACATTGATTTTATAGCTTTTTGTCCGGTTTCGTTAATCACAAACTTGTTTCCGATTTTTGCAAACCAAAGTTTTCGATTTTTGTCAGAAACTTTTTTGTTAATTGCTGTTTTACTAACTCCTAATTCTTCCGCAAGTTCTTTGATTGTTTTATCTGCCATAAATACTCCTTATATTTAATCGAATAAGTTTTGTAAATTCCCTATTAAATCTTGTTTGAGCTCCTTTGAAAGTTCTCGTTTTTCTGTCTCTTCTTTTTCAGTTTGTTGTTGCTTTTTAAAGTCAGCTTCATGAGTACCTAACGGAAGTTTTAATATTCGATCTTTAGCGCGCCATTTTTCTTCTTGTGTTAATTCTCCATTATGTTCAATATTAAATAATTTTATACGTAAATCTTCTTGTTTTCCTTTTGAAAAATCGTCAGCATGGTTGATTTCAGCTTTCCAAGTAAAACGATAACCAATAACAGGTTTACCTCGACCTTTGCCATATTTTTTACGAATAGTTAATCCTTTAAATAGTGGAGTTAGTTCTTCTTTTATTGGTTTGAGTACAAACTGATTTATATTTGTTTGTCTATAGCTTTTAGGAATATCTAATAGCTCTAAAAAATCTTCCTTAGAAAATTCAGCCCATCCTTGAGTTCGGTATTGTTTTAGCAATCTAAACATTGTTTTAGCATAACTGCTATTTAAATCTCGAAATTCTGTTAAAGAGAAACGTACCCAGCTTTCTAGATTATTAAGTAAAGGCAAAGCTTTTTCGTGGACTTTTATATCTACATAAGGGTTATCGACTTCTCCATGAATTTCAAAATCAGTAAACATTGTAAATCGTTCTATGGTTAATCCACCATTGCTTTTTCTTCCGAAACGTAAATCCATCAAATGATCGTATGTTCTTGCCAAATCTTTTATAAAGACTTCTCCTGCAGTCTGCTTATACGCACTTAAATCTTTAAGTTGGCTGAAATAAAAGCGTATTTTTTGATTACCTTTATCGCGCATTCTAGAGACAATAGAAAAAAACAAGTTCATTTCTATTGGGGTAAATTTTCTTAAAGGAATGGTATTTAATTCTGGTTCATACTTTACGATTTCATTTGCCATTTATTTGTTACTCCAGTCTAAATGATTTTATTGACATAATTTTAGGACATATTATGTCTAAAAACAATACCTAAAACAGATAATTTCATGCCTATAAACAGATAATTTCATGCCTATAAACAGATAATTTCATGCCTATAAACAGATAATTTCATGCCTATAAAATTTTGTATCCCTTGGGGGAGTAAGGACACAGCCGACGGTAAAGAGGTTTAAAAAGAGGTTTAAAAAAAGATTATAAAAGAGGGAGACAAAATTTCCCACCTAAAAAAACAATTCTTTTTTCTTTAAACAGGTTCGCGAACTTTTCTAAACTGCTAATTCAAAAACTCGCTCCCTACGGTCGCCAAAAAGGTGTGATCGCTACGCTCTCACATTATACCTGCGCAGTCGCCTCCGGCTCCTTTGCTAAAACCGTTGTTCAAAAAGGAGAGGGAAGGCTCTAAGAGCTTGTCTAAGCCGTTTTAAGACAGTCTTAGTATAAAAACCTTTATCTGAAGTTTAAAGCGCCTTACAGGCGGTCAGGGCAAGCCCTAACAACCCTAAAATAAGGGATACTTAAAAACACCACACAGATTTAATTTTTTAAGATATAATAACTTGTCGCCTATCCGACAGTCTTGCGACTGGAAGGAGGTGTATCTTATGATTACCCACTTTATTTGCGCCCTTCTTGTTGAGCTTCTAAACTCTTTATTTAGTTATTGGCTGAATAACCGAAACAAGAAGTAAAATCAACTAAGGCGATATCAGCTCACAAAAAAAGTCCTAGAGAATCCGACTTCTCTAGGACTTTCGTGTATCTTATGATTACCTATTTGCATATTTAGTTTAACATGAGTTTCAATCAAATTCAATTTTGCTGTTGCTGATCCAGCCATTCTTTGACACTTTCTAGATAATTTAATGCCGTTTCTTTTTTCGTTGGATTTTGTATGTTAGTTGCCTGTGGAAGCAAGATTTCATAGCGTTCATATGTGACTGATTGTTGTCGTTCTTTTCGTTCTTGTTCGCTAGTTGAAAAAGGGATTGTATCACTGAATAAGTCATAACACGCTTCTTCCGTTTGCGTATCTTTCACATATTGCACGTCTTTTTTTACTTGTTCATATTTTTCTTGGTACTCTTTTTGCTGTTTTTCTGGCAAATTCCGATAAAGTCGAGTGAGTGTTTCCATGTTTTTATCCGTCAAACGTTTTTCTTGATTCACAAAAATATCGTTCATTTCCTCATAATAAGCGGTAAATTTTTCTATTTTTTGCGTTAATGCTTGCTCTTTTTTCTTTTTATCACGTGCTGATTCATACTTTTGAGTGACATTTCCTAATAAAACACTTCTAGAAACGCGTTTATTACCCTCTAAAACACCGAATAAGCCGCTTAAAACGATTGATAAGGTAAATATAACCCCGAGTAATAAAAAACGCTTAAATCGAATTCTAGATACTTTTAATGAATATCTTGTTTGATAAGCCTTATAGCTACCTCCAATAATTCCTAAAATACTGGCAAAAATGAGTAGATAGGGTAAATAGAATGCCATGTCTTTTTATTCTCCCCATACCAACCAAAAGGCGAACAGTGTCATGATTAAGCAACATAAGGGGGCAAGAAAATCCAATGATCGTTGAATAAGCACCTTTTTCTGTTCCTTATTTCGCTGGTCTAATAGCTCTTGATGGAGTTTTTTAACTTGTAAATCAATCGTAGTTTGTATCCTTTCTTGCGTATAAGGAACGAGAAAAGCACGTTGTTTCTTTATTTCGTTTTCTATGTCTTTTAACGTTTTAGAGCGATAATTCTTGTTGGTGGTCTGTTCCTCTTTCAACGTGTTGTTCATGGTTTCTTCGAGCCGGTCTAATTTCCGGTTGTTCAGGCGTAAGAGTTCGTTGTTCTCTTCGTACTTCTTCTGCAGTTTCGCGAATGCTAGCTCGAGCTCTTCGTAGCTCGTTGGTTCGCTGTTGGTTATAGGTTCGTTCTCGTCTGTCCAGCTCATGTAAAATCGTCTCCTTTTCGTAGTCCTTTCCTAGTCTGTTGGATCGTACTTTTTTCTTTTTGTGGATCAATTCGTAAGTGAAATTTTTCCCGCGATTGAAGCAATGAATGCCGAATGTTTTGAGGGAATCACAAAATTGGTCATAGGTTCTGGTTTTCTTGTTTTTCATTGTTTGATCAATCGCAATCCGAATTTCGTCTTTCCAAACAGGTTCATTTTTTTCTTTTAATTTGATTTCAGCCATGGTTCGTTTTTCTTCTTTTTTTCCTCGTTCAGTGATACTTAAACCATGAGTTAAACAAATTTCGTCGTTGATATCGTAACACTTATCTAGGAATGCTTGACCATGTGCTTGAAACTTTTTTCCTGTTTCTAAATTGACCGAATTAATGACAATGTGATTGTGGATATGCTCTTTATCTGTGTGCGTGTAAATCGCGATTTGGTATTCTGGTGCGATTTTTTCAGCGTATTCTTTTCCTAGCTGGTTGGCTTTTTCGGCGGTAATTTCTCCTGGTCGAAAGGACTGAATCAATAAGTGTGCTTGTACATGATCGTCTTTTCCGTAAAGCATACGTATTTGTTTCATTTCACTTTTGGCATAATCAATGTCACAGTTTATTCCTGTTTTGACGGTTGCTCGTGGTTCTGCGTAATTGATTGCTCGGCTACAGGAAGTGGTTCGACTTACTTTAACTGTTGCCATATCTTTTGTAGCTCCTTTTGCATGATTTTTAGGTTTTCGGATAAGCGTTGGGCGTCGTCAGGAGCAACGTCGTGTTGGTGTGTATTGCACCACTTGGCAATTTGATTGATATTCCCTCCAGCTTTGGCTAAATCGCGTGCGATTGCCTGGGCAATATCTGGCGCCACTTTCGGTGTCACCAGACGCGCGTTTTGTGCCTTGGCTTTCACGAAAGCCGGCACACTCATTTGCAAAGCTTCAGCCGATTGCTTCAGCTTTGCAAATTCGGATTCGCTCACTCGAAAACTGATTTGTTTTGGCTCGGATCGATAGGTATATTTTTTAGAAGAATTGCTAGCCAAATTTTGATTTTGTTCGCTCATAAGTCCCACCCTTTCAGTACGTCCTACGGACGTATCGTTCGCAATATCATTGTACCTAAAAAGGTACAATGAGTAAAGCTCACTAAAAGGGTTTGGCAAGCTTTATATTTGCTAGCCAAATACCTCCGTATTTGGTGCAAATAACCGCTTGTCAAAGGGGCGCAAGCTCCCCCTTGAATCCCCCTCAAAACCCACGCTCCACAATACAAAAAAAGCTAGCAAATGCTAGCCACTTTTTGTAAAGTTTCGCTTATTTCACCGAAGATGAAATTGTTGCTTTGCAACAAAAAACATAAATGCTTTTTTGTGTAAACTACTAACTATTTAGCTAAAACTGATAGTTTTATTAAACATTCAGCAATATTTTTAGCCAATTTTTTATCAGACTTTCGGCGAGTCATTATGATAATATGTCCACTTTTTGTTACTTCTACCAAAAATCTAGCAATAACTCTCCCATTCTTCAGTTGATTTAGTTTCATAAGTCTTTTGTAATTGACGGTTTAATTTTTTTGGCAATTGCAAAGAATAAATAAGTCTATCATAAAATTTTTCATACTCTTTTTTCAATAAAATCACTTGGGTGCCTCCTTTTTATTAAGTGATTATTTAAATTTTGGGATAGGAGAGATGGAATATAAAATAAATACCCGTGGTGCTAGTTTTAAATCAGCTAGCATCACGGGTAAAAATTATAATTCTATAATATTAGTTCCATAGTTTAGAACATTTAAGTCATGTGTTACTAGTACAACGGCTTTTTTTTCTTTTTCTGTTAAATTTTTCAGAAAGTTCATTATAAAAGTTGAGTTTTCTTTATCTAAATTTCCTGTAGGTTCATCTGCAAATAATATATCAAATGGTTTTAACATATTTCTAATTAATGCTATTCTTTGTTGTTCTCCACCGCTTAAGAGAAAGATTTTTTCTTTTAAGATATCTTTTGGCAAAGAAAAATCTGTTAATAAATTATAAATATGATCATTGGAAATATTACTGTTAAACTTTTTTGCTAATTCGAAATTGTATTGTACTGTTTGATTTTCAAGAAGAGCATAGTTTTGAAATAAATAGCTAATATGATTTCTTCG
>NZ_JAPRGK010000018.1:0-28071 GCF_035726465.1 Enterococcus sp. E4-150
TCAGTGTAAAATGTACTTGGGTCATGTAACGTCCTCCTGGGTATGTTTTTGTGGTTAAAAACATTGTACCGTAAAAGGGCTGTTACATGGCCTTTTATCTTTTACACAATTATATGGACTTTATCAAAATTTATCTTTTCTTTTTTTTTATTATTTTTGTTTCTTATTTTCTAAAAAATTAAAAAAAATTTTGGTAAATTAAGTATTTCCTTGATAACACTGGCTTTTGGCCTCATTTTAGGTTATCATTTGTAATTTTATTTCACAGTTGATATGATTGTGATGTAAAATAAAAAAGTTTAGGATACATCGAATTTTTGGGGAAATTCTTTTGGGGGTATCCTAAATCTTTTCTATTATATTCCCATATTTTCTATTATTGGTCTAGACGTATGATGGTAAACTTTGTAACTATCTGATTGCTGAATCATCAATTACTTATCGTTAGCCATCTTTGTTTCAAGTTCGCTGGATGATCATTTTATTCACATCCTAACAAACTTGTCACATTTATAGATTCTTAATCTATTTATCATACAATTATAAAAAAGGAGGTGCTGCTTATGAAAGCTATCCATATTTCTTTGCTTTTTTTCGCTAGTGCATTGATTTTATTTGCTATTCATCTTTGTTCCCAGCCTTATATTAATAACAACGGAATATTAGTGGAACCAGCATTCTTTTGCTTACCACTCGGCTTTTTGTCCCTTCTTGCCTCCGCAGGCTTCGGATTTGTTGCTTTTTTTAAACGATCAAAACAACAAATCTGACTTATAAAATTTACGTAAAAGAGATCGTGACAATAATCGTGTGATATTCCCAAATTTCGAATAAAAGGTGCCCCTTGCCATCTCTAACTCCTCAGTCACAAGTTACAATATTCATAAACCATGAAAAGCTTGTTTATTGAAATTGCTCCTTGTGACTTGGAGCTAAGTGACAGATTACAACCTCTTTTGCATCATAAGACTTTACTCCTTGAAAAACATTACTAACTTTTGATATGTTTCTTGCGCTTGTTTATTGCTGAAATCAAACTGATATTCATGGTTCAAAACAGCATTTTTCTCCGCATAATCTACTTTTGTGACTTTCACCTCCGCTTTCTCAAATACATAAGTTACTTCTTCCATTTGTTTCGTAAACGTATTTGTATTTCCATCCGTTAAGAATGTGTTTTGCGTCCAACGATCCGCATGTCTGACCAAGGCTAAACTTTTGACCTTCTCTGATTGTTCAAAGTCCTTATTATCAAAGTAAGCCCATCCACATTTTTCATAAAGAAAGCTAGAGATTTTATCACTTACTTGAGTAAATGCAGAAGGATCCAACAGACCAGACAAAGAAATAAACTTCGTAATCTGCTTGTTCTCCAAAGTCGGATCAAGATGATCAGCTTTTTTAATTTCTTCATTTTGAAGTGCTAATAAATATTCTCCACTAATTTGTGCACCTGCCGAATCTCCACCAATCGAAATATTCGACCAATCTGCTTGATCTTTTATCTCTTTTTTAGCTGCTTGAATGGCTTCGTTCAATTGGATAACTGGTGTAGGATGTTTTGCTTCCGGTGATCGTTCATAATCTATATTTACGATGATTTGCTGCGTGTCTGAACATAGATATTCCAAATAATCACGACAATCATTTTTATCCCCTCCTACATATGCGCCTCCATGCATCCAGAAAAGAATCGGTAATTTTTTCTTTTCCACTTTCGGTGCGTAGATATCCATATTATTATTTTTGTATTTTGAAGGATAGGATATTTCTTTTTTTATATCGATTTGTTCGATTTTTTGCTGGAAATCATCTGGTCGGGCATATACTTGTTCTTTTTCACTTGTGTCAAATTGTTTTCTAACAAGCAAGCTAATCGGCTTTGGTGTGATTTGATTAATCAAAAATACAGTGACTAAAATAACTACGATGATAACTGGTACTGCAATCACTATTCGCTTGAACCATTTCATTCATTTACCCTCTCTTTCTTCGCCAAATCCATGTGATAATCGTGCTAACAGATAAAAATCCACCTGAATAAATGAGAAGCGAATGTTTCTTTTCTCCAGTTTTCGGCAACATTCTTTTTTTTGCATCTGTCTTTTTTTGTACTTTCACTGTCATCTGAATCGGTTGCGTATCATCACTTGATTGATCCTCTCGAGGTTCATTCTTTCCCTTATTGTCTGCATTCTCTGTCGGATCTTGCTTTTTTGGTGGAGCTACTGGGATTTTTTTGTAATGGTAAATAATAGTTGGTATCGTCTCATTAAAAACCCCTTCAGTCGGTCCTTCAACATTTACTAATTCGTATCCTTCGAATGTCTTTTGCTCTGTCATATAATTCTCTCCATAAGCTCCGTAAAGCTGGATTTCGTCCTGGTCTTTGAGTAGACTTTTATTTTTTTCATCCACATACTTTACGTTTATCTGATCATGGAACACTACTTTCAAAAAGTCCGTTACATGTTTCGTGTAGGCAGCATGGTCAACTTCCTGTGCCTTTCCATGCCCTGCTCCTTCTACTAATAAAAGATCTTTATACCCTCCTGATAACTCATATAATTTTTGCGCGTTAGACACAGGTACTACATCATCTGCTGTTCCATGGATAATCAATTTAGGCAATGAATCTGACATTCCAATCGTAGGTAGAGCAGCTTTTGTATCCAAATGCATCTCCTGATCAAAATAGTATTGTTTCAAAAGGCCCATAAATAAATCTTCATGCTCTTGATCCCCAATGATGTCTAACTGATTTTTTATGGCATCCGGTAGTGCGGGGACTACTGTCTGGCTGTACGTAAAACGTAGTTGTTCATCAATTGATGCAAATCCGCAATTTTCAATAATTCCTTTGACATTGACAGGAATATCTTTCGCTAATACATACATCATCGTAGCTGCTCCCATCGAACCACCATAAAGTAAAATCTTTTGAGATGGCCGCTCTCGAACTTCTTGATTTATCCAGTAAAGGACGTCATCTGACTCATATTGTCCATAGGTCACATAATCGCCTCCGCTATTACCAGTCGCTCTGGAATCAACAAATAATAAATTATACCCGGCCTTATAAAAATCATTGTATTCTTCTGTAACGATCCCGTTATTCCAATTCCCTCGAAATCCGCCATGGATCATGACTGTTTTATCTGAACCTTGATCGACATAATATGCATATACATCCATCATTTTGCCATCTTGTTTGTTTAGTACAGTTTGATGAAGTTGTTTTGTATTTGGATAGAAGCCTGTGTTTTCTGTAGGCGTTGTCTCATCATCTGTACCTCCAAGCATCGACATCAACACACTGTTTTTTGCAAAAGCGATATCGTACAATAGATAAGTAGCAATCAGATGTTTGATAATCTCTTTATCTACACCATAATCATTAACAGCAAGCTCAGTGACTAATAACTCTATTAATTTTGACTTGATGTCTTCTGTTGGTCCATTAAGTATTTCTGTCATCTGTTTACCGAAGTAATTCAAATATTCTTTACCATTGAAATTTTCACCTTTACCGATATCATCATTTTCTGTCCCATTCTCTTTGTCACTTACTTTAGCAGAAGAGGATTCGTCGTTTGACATTTTTGTAGCTGTTGCTTCTTCTGTTTGTTGGTTATCTGTGGTAGCGGTCGTTTCTTGATCTGTGCTAGTAACAGATGTCTCAGCCGTTGTTTCAGTATTTGTTTCTGTTTGTGAAGTACTCGATTTCGTTTCATTTCCAGCATCAGTAGTTTCTGTGGTTTCTACCTCCCGAGATTCCGATTCGGAAGAAATGCTCTCTCCATATACTGTCCATTGCGGGACGCTTGTACTTACAGCAAATAAGATGACCAACGCTCCCTTTAATACTTGTTTTGTTCTCAAGCTATTCACTCCTTTTTATGTTTCTAGGAGAATTATATGTAAACGCAAACATTTTTTATACAAAAAATAAATGGTTTATCCCATAAAAATAGAACAGGGTTATTTTCTCATTTTACGTAATAAAGCAGAATGGATAAACCAGTATCCATTCTGCTTTTTTTAAACGAAGAAACAACTTATTGCTCCAAAAATGTCAGAAATCGTTTATCCCAAATTTTCTCGTAAAAAGCGATTGTTTCCTTTGCTTTCATAAAAGGATTATCATAAGTTGTCGTTGCTCCTCTACACATCATAAGCTGGTATCCTAATCCATGAGCAAACTTCACAGTCGTATCTATACAATACTCTGCTTGTGCCCCACATAATTCGATCGAATGACAGTCCAATTCAGTTAATAACATACTCAGATTAGTCTTATAAAATGAATTCGCATGGGTTTTTCTCACAAAATAACTGTGTTCAGGAATAGATAATTCCGACAATAGCTCCCATGGTTTTGTTTCTGGTACTAATTGATCATCTTCGTGTTGAACGAAAATAACTGGCTTTCCAATCGTTTCGTATGTTTTGATTCTTTCATTCACTAATGCTGTCACTGTTTCTAATTCGTGTATCGACGAAGAATCAAAACATACCCCTTTTTGTAAATCGATCACTACTATTGCGTCGGCTGTGTTTGACATACTTGTGCCTTCTTTCTTTTTTCTTGATTTAATAGTATTTCTTATCTAGCTAGTTCCATTATACGTGACAACATTTTCTTATTTTACACCTCTAAATGGCACTTTTCGACTATTTCTTCATGTTATTATTTCATAAATACTTAGCTATTGGAGGAATGTATGATGATTAAATTGTATACAGGTTCTGGCTGCTCGTCTTCAAGACGCGCAAAACGTTGGCTTATCGTCCATGATATACCGTTTATCGAACAGAACTTAATTCGTCAACCACTAACCAAAAATGAATTTATCCACTTACTAAAATTGACAAACAACGGCGTGACCGAAATGCTCTCTACTCATTCTATTAGTTATAAAAATCTTGTTCACAGAATAGACGAGCTCAGTTTGAGTGAACTATACCTTGAGATTCGTACATCCCCTTCTTTATTGAAAAAACCGATTATCTACGACCAGCCTGCAAAACTTTTGACTGGATTTAGCGAAGATAAAATCAGGATGTTCCTTCCTAAAACTAAAAGAAAGCAAGAGCTCAATGAACTCTTACTTTCTGGTCATCTTGTCGATTTTAAAGAAAATAATCTTTTTGCAATGTCTTAATTTTGGCATAAACAATCTGCTGTTCTTAATTAACGAAATCCAATTTTTCCAATATGGATCTATTTTTCTCATTCCTGATTTTTATGATTTCAGCTTTCAGACGCGCCCAATCATTTTTTGTAGGTTGTCCATTCCAGTAAAATATCTGTGTATTCGTTTGATCATATGCCTTTTTGTCGATAGGATAATCGCTAATGACAATATCAGGTAACTGATCAGCGGATGCACTATATTTTATTGGGCGTTCAGTCATAGATAATATCCTTTTCTTTGCCCATAATTCCTGAGTTTTACCGTACTTCGATTGAATATAGAATATGACAGGTTGTTCGTGTTTTATAAAAGTGTCCCTGACTAGCATACAGTATTGAAAAATCAACCGACTGTTCTTTTCATAATAAGTATTAAGCTCTGGAATTCTGCGAGCTACCCCACTAAAAAACTGTTGCATGATTGGATACATCACTGGAAATATATGCTGAAAATCTCTGTCTTCTGCTGATTTTCCGAAAGCATCCACCTTCTTTTTTGTCCCAAAAACCCTTGAATACAAATGGATCATTGCCAAATTGACATATAGATAATTTTTTTCTGAAGTTATAAAACAAATCTTGAAGTTTTTTTCAAAATTTTCTACAATAGACGATTCAATCCAGCCCCAACTTTCTTGTACTTTATCTGGAGCATCCAACAAGTCTTCTTCCAAATAGGTATTCATTACACCAAACATAAAATAAAGGTAAGCTTGCTCTGTTGGAGTGATGTGGTTCATCGACCAGAAGTTTGCTTCAAAAAAAGGCTCTAGTATGTAATGCGTAAACTCTTCTTTTGTTATCAATGGATGCACAAATTTGTTCATCTCTTCTGGGACATACGTAATCGGGTGGCCTTGTTTCATTCGTTGCAACGAAATTCTTAGTAGGCTGATCCATTTCTTTCTATCTATACTACGCGTATATGGCGCATGTTTCGCAAATTTTTCTAATAGTTGACGTTTATTTTTTATACTTGATAATATATCAGAATGATTTTCGTCGAATGACTGCCAATACATCAAGTGAAAAAAGTATCGGATACGGTATTCTTCTCCTTCTATCGGATTACCTTTTTTCAAGCTGCAAGATAAATGATAGTTTTTCAAAATAGTATTAAGTTCTCTTAATTTTCTTTGAATCGTACGCAAACTTATATAATTTTTTTGACTAAGATTTTCTAAGGATTGATAAGTACCTTTGTAAAGTGAATCCAGTAAAATATAACCAATCGTTCCCTCTAACAGTATAGAATAAACTTTACTCAGTAAAAACTGAGAAGAAAACTCGACTTTTATCATCTTGTTTTCTGAAAGAAAAGATAATTTATATTCTGGATACCTTTCGCAAAACGATTCTGCTTGTTGAATCACCGAATTCATCTTAGCCAGGGTGTAGTTTAGATCTAAAGCGATATCCTTCACCACATATAATTTCTCGTCTCTTTCATAACAATAGTTCAAAAATTGATATACTTGCCTTTCATTGATATCAATAAATTCTTCAAACAAAGTACATACTCCTTTTTATCTATTATTTAGACTTATTCCGACAGCTACATGAATAACGTACAAATAGATTCGTTACTGATTTTTCAGAGATACTACCATGCGCAGTGTGCATTGTCAATTATTCTTGCTCTTATTTTCCATTTGTGTTCCTGTTATTTCCTGTTTCTCAAATATGTTAGTAAACAAAAATAGACCTGGCAAAGCTACAACTTCGCCAGGCAATACAGCACTCTCGAATGAAATATTCACTCAAAAATCTATCGTTTTTTATTCAATTTTAGATCTGTTGCTTTTATTCTTTATTTCACTCGATGGAAGAGAGAACGAAAATAGCTTGCTCCTACAATCAAAATGAGTAACACACCCATCCATGTAATTAGCTTGTTCAAGGTTCTACTACCAGTTTCTGGTAAATCGCTTTTTCTATTATCTGTTTCTTTCGCTTTTTCTTGATGAACAATTCCACGAGAAACAAAATCAGGCTGTTTTAGCACACTTTTTAGGTTGCTCCCTGCATTTCTCTTTTGTTCCTTAGTTGGTATGATAGGTACCAAATCAAGTTCATTATTTACTTTTCCTGTGCTGCTTTCACTACTTGTGCTATCCGTACTGCTTGGCGGTCCAACAACTGTCCAACTGCTTGGTTTCAAATTCTCCGTAATCGTCATCTGTCCATCATAAAAAACAATCAAATCAACTTTATCTTTACTCTTGATCTCATCAATCGATAGTTCTGCAGAAATCATTATTGCATACTCAATACCAGCGGTCCATTGTACGTCTTTTAAATAAACTTCCCCAATAACCTTTTCTGAACTTCCATTACCATCCCAACCATATGTTAGAACAGCATGTACATCACTAGCATTCACGTTTTTGTTTGGTTTGACTGGAATAGTAATGACTTGTTGTGTCATGTCATAAACAATCCGATCAGTTTTCACAGTAAATGAAAGATTCTCATTTGCTCGTTCATTTGCAGAAGTACTGATTCCAATCATTGCTGCAATTATACTCAGCCCAAGAATAACAAATAATACGGTCGCTGTTTTCTTCATTTCTATCACTCTCCATATAATTACCTTCTATTTGATAAAGGAATTATATAAAATGAAAATGATGAGAACACGACAGTCAGTTGTGAAAATCTAACAAAAGATGTCGTGTATTCGCTTGAATTTGTTTACTTTTTCGTTTAATCAATGACAGACTTAAAAAAGCAAGACCGATATCAGCCTTGCTTTCTTCATCTTTTATTGATAAACAGCAGTGTATTTCTTCATCCGCTTTGTTTTATATGCATAGAGTAACAAACCAACAATCAAGACTAACAAGAATAATGTAGTCGATATAGATGCTTCAGCCCCAAAGTTTCCCCCAGTAATTATTGTATTTTGCGATTGGATCAGAGTGGAGAAAAAACCTTGTTCTTGCGTTCCGCTGACTGGTATACCCAAAATAGCTCCTTGTGTCCAATTCCAAGTAATATGAGCACCAATAGCCGTAAATAAACTTCCTGTACTGTAGATAAGTGCGCTGAAAAAGCAACCTGCTAAAAAGATATTGAAAACTGCCAGAAATGTCATGTTAGGATTCAATCCGTGCAAAAGAGCAAATAATGCAGCAGATCCAATCATTGCTATTAACGGACCAAATCTAAGCATCTGATGCTGAAAAAAGCCACGGAATAAAAGCTCTTCTGATGCCCCCACTGCAATAAATAAAATAAAACTCGTTATCAGCGGCACAATGTTTGCGTTTCCTGAATCTAACCGATACGCCCCCGTCAAATATAATGGACTAGTAATAAGCAGAAACACTCCAATTCCAACAACGAGACCTCCCGCTAAATACCCCCAGTCTTTTCCTCGAACAGAAACACCATAATCTTCTATTCTTTTTCCTTCGACCTTACTAGCAAGAAATAAAGCTAGTAAAAAAACAGCTAAATGTCCGACCGTACCGGCAATTGCTCCAATCCATTCACTATTTCCAATAAACATATCCGCAAGTGCATTATTGACAAGAATTCCTAAAACAAAACCAACTAAGACTATTAAAACAGATCCAATCAACCGAATAATCCTGATCATCTTTCATCCCTCCTTTATATTAAGTTTAACAACCCTTTTCTTTCTTGTCTCGTAAAAACTATGTAAATGTTCTCCATCATAGAGAGAATAGATTTTTACGAACTAAGAATATCTACAGCAACCTTACGAAAATGAAAGACTGTCTGCCTGGTTCTTCTGTTAGACTGTCTTTAATATGGAAAGGATGGGAAATTTTTTGAAAAAACAACTACTGATTATGTGCCTTTCAGCATTTGCTATTTTGCTATTCTCAGGTTGTCGCAAGTCCAATGAAACAATTGCAACGTTTAAAGGTGGAACACTTACAGTTCAGGATTTTTATGATAACCCAAAAGTTAAATCAAACAATCAAACACTATTAAAAAAAATGATCGTCTTCAAAGCATTTGATGATGTATACGGAAAAGAGATTTCTTCAAAGGAAGTTACAAAAGAATATAATGAACAAATCAAAAAACTCGGTCCAAACTACAAGGAACAATTAAAAGCAATTGGCCAAACGGAAGAGACATATAAGAAACTTTTGAAACAGATGCTGGTTTTCCAGTACGGTTTGAAAGCCAATGTAAAATTAACAGATAAAGAGCTAGACACTGCTTGGAAAGAATTCTATCCAGAAGTTAGTACACAGATCATTCTATTTTCGACTAAAGAAGAAGCAGATAAAGCAAAAAAAGAAGCAAATGAAGGGGAAAATTTCTCCAAGCTTGTTCAAGCTTATGGAAAAAATAGAACATTAAAGGAAACTGATGGAAAAATGAATTTTGATTCAACCAATCCAGAAATTCCTACTGAAGTAAAAAAAGCAGCATTTAAACTAAAAAACGGGGAAGTTTCTGATATCATTCCTGTAACAGATCCAACGACTTATCAGCAAAGCTATTATCTAGTAAAAATGGTAAAAAAACAGGATAAAGGTTCCAATAAAGATAAATACAAATCAGAGCTAGAAAAAATCGCCACGGAAACAAAAACTCTTGATACGGAATTCATGGACAAAACAATCCGTAAAGTGATGAAAAAAGACAATGTAACTATTAAAGATCCTTATGTAAAAAATATATTCAAATAAACAAGTTTGACCCAATTGGGGATGTGGCAAAATTTGAGAAGTGATTTTTGGAAATTCCTTCTTATTTTTGAGGCAAACCACTTTTGCCACAACTTCATTGGGGTCTTTTTTTATTTGTTACAATCATGAGGATATAAATTTAAAAAAGTTTTTTATTTCTATCACATGAATCAATGCGCCATTAAGTTTTTTCACTTGCCGTATCGCTTCAAAAACAACTATCATAAACTCAAACTCGACTGAAAAGTTATTTAAAAAAGACTAAAAATATCCCTTCTGGACTTGTTCTTCTTATTCTGTTATACTAGAGAAACACGAAAGATATTTTTATGCGACACTTTTCATTTGTTTTTATGAAATTTATTCAAAACTGGCGTAACTTCAGAGTTACAAGGATGTATTAGAGGTTAGGGAATACATCGTTTAAATGAGAAATAAGTAATAGTTAGTAATAGTCACTGAAACTTTAAATTAATGAATATTGAATCGTCAGATAGCCTTCTCGAGTTTTCGAGAAGGCTATCGTTTATTTTATGGAGAAATTGATTCAGAAGTAATCAGCGACCTTTTTTAGTTCACCAATCGTTTCTGCTTGGAAAGTTTGCACCCAATCTTCTTGGAAGCCCCTCACTGCTTTATCAATCGAGGGCATCTCTAATACTTGATCTAGTAGCTCTTTACCTAACGTTATCGCATGAGCTCCAGATCGAATGGCTGTAGTGACTTGTTCACAATTTTTGAAACTAGCTGCTAATATTTTTGTTGGACTTTGCGTACGTTCGATCTCAGTCCGCAACGAATCAATCACTTTCATAGCATCAATGCCTTGATTTTGCATCCTGTTATAATAAGGTGCAATATAATCTGCTCCATTATTAATAGCTAAATACCCTTGTAATTCTGTGTAAATAGCTGTACCGGTAATCAAATAACCTTCTTTTTTCAACTTTTTGATCGCTTGAAGGCCTGCTTGATTCACCGGCACCTTGATAAACGTATCTTTTCCCAGTTCTTCTATGATAACTCGAGAATCCTCTATCATTTCTTCTTCCGTTCTTCCTATTGTCTGAATATGGATAGGAATCTGTCCGATTATTTTTTTGATTTCTTTCATATGCGAGAAGAAGTTTGACGCTCCTTCTTTTTTCAGAATAGTAGGATTTGTTGTTACGCCTGTTAAATTCAAAAACTGTTGACAAGAATAAATACTTTTTGTATTTGCTGTATCAAGCATGATTTCCATATAGCTTTCCCCCATTCTGATCCTCTTGATCGATTTTAATGATTGTCCCCTTTCTTAAATGCGGCATTTCCTTATCTTCTACATACATTGTTCCTGGAAGTTCCGGCTCATGAGATCCATCAAATTTTATCGTGATATGTCCTAATTCATTCAAATTAGTTTGGACAACATCTCCTACTTCTGTGATTACATACATTTGTTTATCAAAACAGAGCTTCATATCACAAGTTATTTCTTTTCTTACCTGATTCAATTCAATCTTATAACAATAATCTGTTAATGTTTCCGGTGCTTCATCTCCAAATAAAATCATTATTTTTTCTTTCCTGAATACTTCTGCTTCTATACCAACATCTGTTACAACCGTTTCAAAGATCGTCATCTCTGTTCCTCCTAAACTCAGCTATATAATCCAAAACTTGCTACCCAAGCAATGATAACTCGTGGGATGCCGTTAAGAAATCTTGAATAAAGAACTGATGGTACACCTACTTCTACTGTCTCAGCTTTTGCTTCTTCCAAACCTAGACCGACTGGAATAAAATCACATGCATTTTGAGTATTGATAGCAAATAGTGCCGGTAATGCTAATTGGGGAGGAATATTTCCTTTCCCAATCTCTACACCGATCAATGTTCCAATCACTTGGCTAATAACTGCCCCTGGACCAAGCAAAGGAGATAAAAATGGCAGTGAACAAATAAATCCAATGATTGTTAATCCAACTGCATTTCCTGCTAAAGGTGCCATAATGTTAGCAAATACATTACCGATCCCAGAACCTTGTATCACACCAATTAAAAGGGAAACGAAAGCCGTAAAAGGGATCACTGTCCGGATCATCGTATCTACTGCTTCTCTTGCTGATTGATTGAATGTAGCAACTACTTTTCCCGCGCCCATTCCAATTTTTGCTATCCAGTTTTGCTGCTCTGCTTTTTGCTCGGTTATCTTTTTAGAAGTATCATATTTGTACTTTTTATCTGGAGATGCAGTATTTACTGTTTCTTTGTTATCATCAGTTTCCATTAGTGGCTGTATTTGTTCTAACCCTACTGCTGAAACATAAATATCTTCAGTGATATATTGTGCTAATGGGCCACTTTTTCCTGTGGGAACGATATTGATGGTTGGTATCCCTTTTTTAGGATAAATTCCACATCTAAGAGTCCCTCCACAGTCAACGATTGCAAGCGCGATTTCACTATCAGGTATTGATGTTTTGAATCCATTGATAGACTCCATACCTGTCAGTTCTTCTATTTTATCTACGATCATTGGCCTCTCACCTCCACCTGTGACATAGATGAACTTGTGTTTATCTTTTGTCGGCCTAATAATCAAAGGACCTCCATACCCGCCGTTTCCTTTTACGATCTTGATATCACTATACATTTAAAACTCTCCTTTCTCTAATCAACTGAAAGCTCTACTTTTTTGCTAAGAACGATTCCTTGCTGTCTGCATACAAATCCAGTAGTAAAATCAGTTATCCAACCACCAATAAAGTTCATCAGCAGTCCCACAAGCAAGTATCGGATAGCCAGCTCCATCGAATTTAGCCCTAAGGTTTCGATCCCTTGAGCAATCCCCATCCATACAAACAATTCTCCAGGATTAATATGGGGGAATACACCATTGCTCGTATGACAAAATTGAGCTTGAGCAGCATAATAGCTTGGTTTGTAGTATTCTGGAAGGAAACGAGCCATTGTAAATGACATAGGATTTCCCAACATAAAAGCAGATAAGAATGGTAACACAAGGTAACGAGTAAGCGGATTTTTCGCTGATAATTTGGCTACTTTCGTTACTCGGTCTTCACCTAAAAAAGCAATCAGCGTATTCATTGCAACCATCAGCATCAAGACAACTGGTACGATTCCTGTCATCCAGCTTATGAATGTTTCTGCACCTGTTTGGAACAGCCTCATAAATCCCTCAGCAAATTTTGTTATGATATCCATCGTTTGTCACTCCTTTTTTCTTTGATCGTACTTTTCCATATCCGAAAATTATTGAGCATAGCAATAAAAGGCAATGAAGGTTGTTCACTTTTTTCATTTCCTGCCTCTATTCGTAAGTATACTTCTCTGGCATTTTCTAAAGTTGCTTGTGTCAAACGATCTTCCGCTCGAACTGAGGGATGGTAACGATCGATGTAATGGATATCTTCACCCGCATAGACAGGTAATGAATGAAATTTTGCCAAAGATGTAACCCCTTGCATTTTTCTGACTTCTAAAACTTGATCATGATCGTCTATAGCTAGCATAACAATCGTGCCTGAACGGATTTTCCCAGGTCGTTTACCAATCGCTACTTTTCCTTTTCTTCGCAGTTCGCTATATGTTTGATTGAAATGCTTTAGTTGCTTCCAACCGATAACTGCTTGCAGCACATAAGCTGAAGCTGCGAAAACTATGAATAGATACATATCATTCATGAAGTCTCTCTCCTTTACTTTTGATTAGTTTTAAAAATGATTCTTGTGTCGGTGCTAATTCAATAAACTCATCTATTCCCATTTTTATGAGTTCAAATAGGATATCGTATAGCTCAAATAATTCATTCTCAACTTCAGCCGTCATTTCTTCAGGTATGGCAAATAAAAAAATAACTCCATTTCCTCCTGTTTCTGCTAAACCTTGATCAGTTATTAGCCCTACTGATAAAACAATGTGTTGAGATAGCTGGTTGGTTGTGTGAGGAAAAGCAAATTCTTTGTTAACAAATGTGCTTTGCTGAGATTCTCTTTTCAAGATCCTTTTTTCAAATTCTTCATCCACATAATAGCCTCTGATCAAAGGAGCGACTAATTTGTTTAAATATTCTTGATACGTCTTTTTTTCTTTCCATATTTGATAGAAAAAAACAGTAGAATGAAACCCGACTAATCGCTTTTTTTTTGCTTTTTGCCATTGTGCCCTTAACCAAGAGTCATCGAAAAGATTAGTCAAATGGATCACCGGTGTCTCTTCATTTACATTTTTTAACGGAATCGTTGTAAAAACAGCGAAATATTTGTTTAGATCTACTTTTTCATATTGTTCTTCTGAAACATGTGTTATTTGTATATCCCTCCCCAATATCCTTTTGATTTGTCTTTGGATCATTAATGCTGTTCCTTTTCCTGTCGTATGAACAATGGCTACTTTTTTAGAGGAAAAATGCTCTTTTTGATATCGAAATGCTAACTCCAAATACAACGTTAGGTAGCTGATCTCTACTTTAGAGATCTTATGTTGCAAGATAGCTTCTAATGCTTGTATGCATTCGCTAGCGATTTGGTAAGAAAAAGGATACTTTTTTTCTATCTCACCATAAAATAAATCAGTCAATCGATAACGAAAAATTACCCGATTTATCAATAAAGAGAGGTGCTGTTTCATCTCTTGATATAAGAAGGACTCATCCAGATCAATGAGATCTAATCGTCGAATACGCATCATCATAGGGTCGAAATATAAGCGCAAATCAGAGTTAGCTTTCCTTATCATCGTTATACTTGTGTTGATGATGTTCAAAGGAAAACTGATAAAATCTTTTTCATATTGGCTCAAAGTTAGTTCATAGATTTCTTCCAACTGATTGATCAGTTCATTAAATTCTTGGATATATTCAAAACACCCACTGTAACGATTGATGGGCTTCTTCAACAGATAGTTACTAGAGATTCTATTCAAAGAAATACCGATAACTTTCGTCAAAAGGGTGATTTCTTGTTTACTAGCATTCGTCTTCTTCTGAAAATGTTTGATTGCTTGTTTTTCTTCTAGAAACTGTTCTGTTTTCGTCTCTGAAAAGTAGGGAGAAACAAAATAAAACAAAAGTAGTCGTAATTCTAGCTCATCTCCTATTATTCTTAGTCCTTTATTTGGTGTGCCTGTAATCTTTACATCAAAATCATTGATCATCTCTTTTAATGTCTTTAGATCCTTGACCACTGTTCCTCTGCTGACACCGACTTCTTCAGACAAATCATCCATACGTAAGAAATCCTCTGTTTCGATCAGCCTATTTAGTAAATAAGCGATTCTTTTGGATGCCGAATTGAAATCACTGGCTGTTTTCAATTTTCCTTGCATGATCTCATCAAAAAAATCAAAATCATAAATTTCAAGTTCAAAATGTTTGTTTTTTTGGATGATTTTTGCAATACCGGCAATTTCTTCATTCAACTCCCCAATATCTTTTTTTATGGTTTGATTACTGGTTTTGATTTCTTTTTGCACTTCCTGGATTGAAACTTTCTTCTGAGTGACTAGTAATTTCAATAATTGGTACCATCTGTTTACTAGCGTCACGTGCGTCCCCCCTATCCTTTATCCTCTTGTTTTACCTCCTGAAATATTAGTCGTGACTCCAGTGATATAACTTGATCTTTCTGAAAGATAATAGCAGACTAGATCCGCCACTTCTTGCAGCTTACCACTCCTTCCTAGAGGGATCGTACTTGTTCGACTGTAACCGTTTCTCAGCTGTTCGACGCTTATACCTCTCGTATAAGAAAGAGCTTCTTCATATTCTTGTGTTCTCAAACCGGTTTCTTCCAGTATCCCTGGTGCAACACCTACCACACGAACATTCCTCTTTCCTAACTCTTTTGCCCAAGAACGAGTAAAACTGTTCATCGCTGCTTTTGTAGCAGCATAACAGCTCTGTCCTTCTGATCCTTCCAATCCTGATTCAGAAGAAAGATTCACGATCACTCCTGATCCCTTTTGCACCAAGATTCTTCCAACTGCTTGGCTCATCAAATATACACTTTTTTGATTGACAGCTATCATCTTATCAAAAACTTGTTCTGATAATTCATACTTGCTTTTTGGATGATTTCTATCTATTAGAAGAGAAGGAATATTTATTCCTGCATTATTGACTAGACCATCGATCGTCTTGAAATGTTTCATTACTTTATATATCCCTTCTTCTATGTCCGTTTTAGAAGACACATCGACTTTTAAAGATAGTAGGTTTTCATGCTGTATACGGCATTCAGTTACATCAAAATTCGCTACTTGTGCATTCTGCTTCAACAAATTTTCGACGATACTTCTTCCAATTCCTGAGGAACCTCCAGTTACAATTACTACTTTTCCTGCAATATCCAACCAATCCGACATATGTGATCCTCTCCTTCTTTTTTCTTACAAATCCAGTATAAAAGCTCACTAAAAAAAATTAAGACATGAAATTTACAGCTTCAGCTAAAAAATGTGTACTAATGGAAGAGCAAAAAAAATTTTCATCTTTTTGCATAGATTGCTAAAATTCCTGAGCGTTATATAAGCAATGTTTCTCTTTTTGATATATAATTGTTTTATCATTTAAGAAAGGAGAATTCTAATGAAAACTTTAGATGCTATTGCATTAACTTTATTGATTGTGGGAGGGTTGAACTGGCTGTTGGTAGGCTTGTTCGAACTTGATTTAGTAGCTATGATTGCTGGTGGTTCAACAACTATTTTTGCGAAGATCATTTATATCGTCGTAGGTATTTGTGCGATCTACTGCTTGAAATTTTTCCCAATGATTACTAGAAAAGTTGATGAAAGATATTAGAAAGCTATAATTATTAAAAAAGTTATTATCTTCATGAACCTTCCCTTTATTGGGAAGGTTTTTTCATTTTAAACCATCTGCTTTTCTTTGTTTAAGTGATATACTGAATAAAGATAATCTATTTTAGGAGGAGCTATCATGCATAAAGGGATTTACGCAGGCTTGTTGGGAACTGTAATACTTTTTTCTGCCTGTGGATATAAAACAAAGAATTCTGTTAAAGAATCTTCAGCAGCCATTTCAACAACTGAGGTTGGTTCAACTAAAAGTACTTCTACTACTTCCATTACTAATACTTCTACTGGTAATGTAGATTCGCAACATAGCCAATCAAGTATTCAGTCGTCTAGCATTTCTTCAACATCTGAAATGCAAGAAAGCACTGTACCTTCTCTTCCATTAGAAAACTCTGACAAAGCACTTCTATTTCTTATTGCCCACCGTTCCGAATTACAAAGTGACGATATTGTTATTAGCTTTTATCAAAAAATTGATCGAGATTATTTGTTCACAGCTTCCAGCAAACAAATCCGTTCCCAAGGAGGATCTGGAAGCGTTGGTTTTTATCGAGTGTCACCCGAAGCATCGATTACGATGACAGATGCAAATGGAACACCATTTTGATTAGATGATATTATACGGATTTACAGTACTAGCAAGTCATTATTGGTATCATTTTTTCTGAGAAAGTTATACGGAGTATAAATAAGCATTTGCATTAACCTAATAATTCGTTACAGCTATTTCTCTTATGAATATACTCACTTCTCTACTTGCTCTCTTGATAAATTTTTGGTATCTACTTCATTTTCGGTCAACTGAGTTAATGAAATTTATTGTCGGGCGGTTTTCTAGATTCAATTTTTCTATATTTGGATAGAAGAATTTACTTTTTTACCTTTTGACATATTTTCTTCTTATTATTTTAATGATCCCTTTTTCAAATTAGAAAGATAGCCTTTGTATCGTATTAGATGAAATATTCACAAAGCTAACCATTATACTTGCATTTTTTTCAAAATAGAGTTATTACGTAAATAGGGATAAATAAAAAATACTTATTGAAAGGATGATCAAAAATGGCAAATGTACCTAGCATTCGCGACATGTTCCCTGATTTCAATGACGTGTTTAGTCCAGCATTCAATGATTTTTTAGGTGTTTCAAGTTATCCAAAAGTAGATTTAGTCGAAAATGAAAAAGAATACAAACTAACTGCTGATATGCCTGGCTGTGACAAAGAAGACACGACAGTTGAATATTCAGATAATACTTTGACGATCTCCGCCAATCATGAGTCCCATACAGAAGATAAAGAAGATGGCAACTATGTACGGAAAGAAAGACATTCGGTCTCTTACAAACGTTCATTCTATCTTCCTAATGTTGATGAAGAAAAAATCACTGGAACCTTTAAAAACGGTGTGCTGAAATTGGTATTACCTAAAACAGCTCATCAGCCAAAAGAAACAAAAAAAATTGAGTTAAATTAGAACTTATCGCCTCTCGATGAATGAGGGGCGATTTTTATATATTTGGATAAGAACGAGTATGTTTAAATTTTCAAAATGAGCAAAAAAATATTTTGTTTTTACGATAAAGATGTTATGATCTCTCTTGGTAAAAAATATGGGAGTTGATCATTTGATTGTCTTAAGTAAACTTTTGTTTTGGATACCATTTATCATAATGACCAGTGCTTTCTTTTACTTATTCAAAAGGCCTAACAAATACTTACTCTTATCTGCTTGTCCGATGATCTATTTTATCCATAAGATTAGAGGATTTTATTATTACGACTCTGGTATCTCATTGTTTTGCTACGAAATCGGCTTATTAGCTTCGGCCATCTTTTTCATATTTGTGTTAGAATATTTCAGAAAAAAATAAACTTCCAGTCAGTTTTGGCTGGAAGTTTTTTATTTGGTGCAGATCTTTTCAGCTGTTATTCATACAAGTTGATCCATTTTTCTATTATTAAGTACATACCATTGTTACTCTTTGAATGTGGGGGAGAAAAAAATAAAAGGAGCTGGTATTTTGTTAGTTATGAGTAAAGCTTTGTTTTTACTTCCCTGCACGTTCATGTTTATTGTTTTATGTTATTTCAAAAGAAGAAAAAAATGGTGCTGGATCGATGTTCTACTATTCCTTCCCTTTTTCCCGCTTATTTATTTTCTTGAAGAAATATGGGATGATATGGCATGTGATTCTGCTTTTCTTTTTAGTCATTCATTGGGGCTTATGATCTCTCTTATGATCTTTGCCATTGTGCTATTTTTTTTGAATAAAAAATAATGTATTAAAATGTATTAACTCGTTTGTCCCAACTTCCAAAACATATTTTTGAAAGTTGGGTGTTATCTTTTTTGAAGTATAAAAAGATCTCAAATCAATCCACTTTACTTTCTTATTATGTTATTCATAGTAACAAAATCCCACCTACTTTATCTTATAACTTGATTTTTTGCATAAAAACTAAATAAAGAGTGCGGCATTTCGCACTTTTTTATTATAGATAAACGTTTAGACAAATTGGAGTACTTCTAGTGTCGTGATACATTGGCATAGAAATTACTTGCAGTTTTTAGGTTTACATAATTTAATTATAGTTACGCTCTATTTTATCTCCCATTCACTAATATTTCAAAGATGATTTCTCCATCTCGTTAATTATTATAGAAAATCATATGACAAAAGTGTTAGCTTTTTCGATTGGATTCTTGCTCAACTTTATTAATAATACAACTGTCACTTGTTTCATTTATTTAATTAGGAGGGAAAAATTTGAATACTGTTAGCTTGAAAAAAGGATTTTCTAACTTTGATCTAAAAATTTTAGGGATTACGTTGATGTTTATCGATCACATTCATCAAATGTTTTATCCGTTTGGTGCTCCCGATTGGCTGGATTGGTTTGGTAGGCCAGTTGCTACTTTGTTCTTTTTTATAAGCGTTGTAGGCTTCTCACATACACATGATAAAAAGAAATATATGAAGCGACTTTATTTCTCAATGGTTCTTATGGCTTTCTTCACTTATTTTCTTGGTAATATCGTTCATTATGATGAAGTGGTATTGATAAATAATATTTTTAGAGATTTGTTTATTGGTACGGTCATGATGTATGCATTTGATCTTTTCACTGATGGAAAAAATACTGGAAGTTGGAAAAAGATTCTTACAGGTATTTTCTTGTTCATTTTACCAATCTTACTCTCACTATTTATTCCCTTGTTATTTTCCAGTCCAGTAATCGTTCAAAATAAAATTGTTTTTATGCTGATTACGTCATTTTTACCTGCACTGCTTTTAGCAGAAAATAATTTTATGGTTCTTTTGATTCCTTTACTTTATTTAGCAAGAAATCACCGTAGCATTCAATGTATTATTATCTCAATCGTTGCCGGCATATACTTCTTCTTGGGTACGACCCAGTGGATAATGATCTTTTCAGTCATCCCGATATTGTTATATAACGGACAAAAAGGAAAAGGAATGAAATATTTCTTCTATATCTTTTATCCGGCACATATTGCCCTATTATATTTGCTATCCGCGTTTTTATATAAATACTAGACTAATTATTAATGAAAGAAAAACTTGTCATAAACACTTAAAGAATCCCATGAAACTTATGCAGGAGAATTCACCATTTCGATTTAGTTCCTTTCCTTAGTCTTTTTTACCCATTCCATGTTACAATCGCTTTGCAATCGATCTCACAAAAAGGAATCTGGAGGGAAAAAGATGAAGCAAATATTGCCGTTTTTGACGTATAATGGTCAAGCAGAAGAAGCAATCAATTGGTATCACAAAGCTTTTCCTAACTCCGAAATCACTAAGTTGAATCGGTATGGAGATACCAGTAAAGAGGAACCGGATCTTATACTTGAAGGCGAACTGAAATTAGGCAATCAAGTAATTGGATTTTTGGATATGTCAAAAGATTTCCCTGCACCTGCCTCCACCTGGGCATCTACCATTTTGATTGAAGTAGATGATCAGGCAGAATTCGATCAGGCGTTTAATACATTAAAAGATAGCGGAACTGTAATGATGCATGAAAAAAACTATGAGAAGTATACGGAAGTTTGCTGGGTGACTGACAAGTTTGGCTTTACTTGGCAATTGTTATTCTAAGCATGAGATAAAACGTAAAAAACGATAGTTGACATCCATTAAATATGGAAAGTCAACTATCGTTTTTTCTCTCGAGTAATATTACTTTTCTAACTTGAATAAATCGTCTAATGCATTTGAGAATGTTGTTATTTCAAAATCTGGAAATTTCTTTTTAAATTTATCAGAATTAAACTTGTTGTCATAATGATATCTAGGTAATAACTCTTTTAGCTCTTGCATATTTTTATTGAATATAGAGCCAAGATCAAACATCCATTGTTTGATCACTTTATATTTTACCGGTTTGTGCAATTTTTCTTCCATCAACTTTATCATCTCTTCATATGTTCGACTTACATCACAAGGTAGATGCCAGGTTTGGTTATAAGTGTCAGGCTGATTTGCTAAAAGCGCCATGGCTTTACTAGCATCAGGTGTCCATATTAAGGTCCTTAATGTTTGATCAGAAATTGGCAACAAAGCAGTCTTATCATTTTTCACTCGGTTAAACAATAAACTGTTTGTAATACTTTGCGTCTTATTAGGTCCATAAAATTCAGGAGCGCGACAAATCATCACATCGATGTCAGGATTCTCCATTTCAGTCACTAGCCGGTCTGCCATTTTAGCTCGAACAGTGGATTTGATACCATCATAAATAAATTTGCTATCCTCAAATTGTTCCGTGTCATTTTTTTCGTACATATAAGTGTTATCGAAAAAAACTAATTTCGCCTTTGTTTCTTTACAAGCCTGTATGACATTTTCTAACATGATTTCAAATTTTGTTTTCCACTGTTCGGAGTCCATCGGTAATCCTGCAGCAAAATAAACAATCTCACTTCCTGCTACAGCACGAATAGTTGCCTCACGATCTAAAATATCCGCTGAGATTAGTTCGTCTGTATCGTTGATTGATTTCGGATTTCGACTAACTAAGCGCAACTGTTTCCCGTACGTTTGATTGAGTTCTTTTGCTAATTCGTATCCAATTTGGCCATTACTGCCAATAACTGTTTGCATTTAGATAATCTCCTTGATGAATGTTCGTGCTAGTTCTCTTGTTGAATACGGGTTTTGTCCAGTAATCAGATGACCATCCTTTACCACATGACTCTTAAAGAAACGCTTCTTGATAAAATATCCTTTTCTCCTTACAGTCATCTCTTCATTATCAAAAGGAACTACTTTGCTTTTCATCGCCAATAATTCCTCCGTTTTAGTAAAACCAGTCAATTTTTTATTTGCTATTAAATAGTCATTATTAGCAAGTCTGATATTCAATAAACCTGCTATACCGTGGCACACAGATAATACATATCCATTTGATTCATAAATATCACTAGCTATTTTTTGTAATGCACTATTCTCGGGAAAATCCCACATGACACCATGTCCTCCGGTAAAGTAAATAGCAATATAATCTTCACTCTTTACGTTTGCAGGAGACAACGTATTCCTCAAACCTTTTTCAATAAATGTTTCATTAGAATAAATGTCCATAACATCAGGATCTAGATTTTTCATACTTCTAGGGTCAATCGGTACATAACCACCTAACGGACTGACAAAATCAGCTTCAAATTGATATTTATAGATTTCTGCTAAAAATTCTACTGTTTCTCCTAGCCAAAGCCCAGTAGCTTTATTTGTTCCTTTGTATTGATTGACATTTGTTTCAACTATCAGAATTTTCTTCACTGTTTTTTAGCTCCTCTATTTCATCTATTACGTCAGACAAAAAATCTCTTAGTTTATATATATTTTTATTTTCGTGTTTTAAATAGTAAAAATTTTTAGTTCCCTCTTCTCTGACCTCTAATAAATCGGCGTCTTTTAAAATTTTCAAGTGGTGCGATACTGCTGGTCTTGATAAACCTGTATCGTCAGTTAGTTCTCCTACTTGCAAACCATGACAGCTTTTTTCATTTAATAATCTAATCAAAATCAATTGTCTTTTTCTGTCACCTAAAGCTGTTAAAAAATCACTTAATGATTCTAGTTCTGTTTTTAAGCGATCGTGTCCATTCATTGTGATCTACCTCTTTCGTTTATTAGTTTAAACCATTAAACCATTTTTAATAAAATATGTAAATTCCTTTGCTCAAAAAAGTAGCTTCTTTACGATTCGACAATTTCAGATAAAGCAGGTAAAAACTGGCTGTCAGAAAATAGCCAAACTGAAGCAAAAAATAATGTTAAAATTAATTAATGAACGAAAAAAATCCCTCACCTAATATTACGGTGAGGAATTTTTTCTACCGACATAAACAAAAAAACCACCTCATATGAGGCGGTTAACGTTCAACATTATTTTACGATATTTACTGCTTGAGGACCACGTTGTCCTTCTTCAATATCATAAGTAACTGCTTGGCCTTCATCTAAAGACTTAAAGCCTTCTCCTTGGATTGCTGAAAAATGAGCGAATACGTCATTTCCATCTTCACCAGTGATGAAACCAAAACCTTTATCTGAGTTAAACCATTTTACTGTACCGTTATTCATATATATTTCCTCCTGATACGTATATAATACGTGTTTTATTGCAATTAATATTACTTGGTAAAAGGAGTTTTTATAGTGTGAATATATCGCTCAGATTACGTTTCAAATTAGATTACTTATTTACTATAACACGGATGTAATGCTAACACAAGGATAATCACTCGATATACGGCTTAAATATAAATAAAAAGATGTGAAATTTCAGAAAATCACAATAATTGATTAACCAACGAGAAAGCCCTTCAATGAATGATCTCTCTATCAATTAATCGAGTAATATCTAGTTTCTTTTTGTTCTTCGTTAACTACTTCCGTTTTTAAACAAAATGTTTGCAGTGTGGTTATATTAGCAATACAATTTTTCGCAACTTTATATGTTTCTTCTTCAGAAACTCCATATTCTTTTTTTAATTTTGCTTTCGCTGCAGTTAGTTCGTGTTTTCTTAATTTTGTTAATTTGAGGTATCTGTGATTCATTCGAAACTATTCTTCTTATTATTTGGTTATTAGTTGGCTATTAGTTGATAAAATGCTATTATCCTAATTGATATAAGACTATATGGGAGATGATACTGTGGTCACATTTAGTATGCTTTTATTTTGGATTCCAGTCTGTATTGGTGTCATCTCTTTCTTTTACTTCACTAAACGTTCTAGAAAAGCGATTATATTAGTGCTTTCTTTTTTACCATCTGCGTTTTTTATAATAAAAATAATAAAACATACATTTTATCAATCGCTTGCAGCATTAAATTTTTACGTAGTAGGGTTGTTTTTATCTCTTATTCTTTTTATCGTTGTTTTGCGATATCTTTATAAGAATTATTAATTTTTCTGCTTTTATAACTATAAATTTTCTCACTTGTTGTTTTTGTCTTTATACTAGTACTATCAATTGACATCCAACTGTTTCTCCTTAATTCTTGTTTCTGTCGACTTATTATTAAGGTATTGACTATAAAATAAATAAGAGATACTCTTATCTAAAAGTGATAGGAGGAAGAAAAATGACGCTTATCAACAAACTTAATGCTAATATATTTTTATACACCGGAATGATTCTTGTTATACTTAATGCTATTTTTTTAGATTTCAATTTTTTCATAAATATTTTAGGTCTTGCTCTTGTCTCATTTTCTAGTAATATCACAAAAATAATTGGAAATTTTCTAAAAGACGATCACTAGTTGATTGTCTTTTTTTCTGAATGTCTATGTAACTAAAAAATAAGAAAAGAATCTGTTTATCTTTTCCCCTAACGGTAGTCGCTAGACTTTAAGTGCCTTATTTTCTCTTTTTTTACTCATTTAAATAAAATTCTGATTTATCTTGTTGTGGATCAATTCATAATACACCTTGTTAGAAACTGCTGTGCTGATCTTATCTTTATTATTTTACAAATCTTACACGATCACACTGCAAAAACGACATTTATTGTAGTCTGTGTTTGATTTGTTTTATCAAATTTTTCATTTGAATAATTAGCTGCCTCTTCATTCTTCTCCTGCATAATGACCTCAATCTTCTCTTCAGCAAAAAAATGGCTAGAAACAGAAGTATCATGTATAATTAAATTAAAATTAAAATAATTAGAGAAGGTGAAGTTATGGATGAATTTCAAATGATAAAAAGCACTCTTGCATCTATAAAAGAATATGTATCAATGAGAAGTAGCTTTTCTAATGGAAGTGATAGAAACAACGTTATAAGGAATTTTAATATTCAGTTTATAGGAAAAGAACGTAAAAAAGTTATTTCTATAGAGATTGCTAATTATTTAAAATTAGAAAATAGGATATTTAACAAATATATTGAAGAAGTTGCCAATGAACTCCACATCAAATTAGAAGGACTCCATAAGGTAAATTCTGTTACTTCGGAAGCTGATGCGTATTATATTTATCTTTGACAATAAGCAATTGATATATTTTAAGTAAACATAACTTTGATGTTTATAAATTGATAGACAGCAACGGAAATAGTAAAAACAAGGATGTGAATTTCAACTCTTCCTAATTGTTCTTACTATTTTTCAACCGTTGCTGTCTATCGCATTTCATCATTCTTTCAATCCGAATTAATTAGGGTACTTTATCGGCATATCTAGTATTTAACCATCAATACCATGACTACTATCGTAAAATCCGTCTTTTATTTTTATTCCGTTCCCTCCCATTGACGATCATTATCTAATATAGAAATCCAAACTTACGAATAGCCTCACTCGCATTAACAATACGTCGATTTGCCGTTTTATATACTTCTTCTTCAGAAACTTTGTTGTGACTTCTCCCCTTAGTCTCATTTCTTTCTCATAATAAATAAATAGTGATAAAATAAATATATTGGGAAAGAGAAAAAATAAAGGGGATATAACTTTGTTATTTATTATAAAATCTTATTCTGGGTTACTTGTGCATATAAAATTATTGTTCTAAGTTGTTTGAAAATATGGCGTAAAAAAGATTGTTTATTGATCGTCTCATTCCTCCCATTTATCTATTTCATGCTCAAGATTTGGGATGATTCAGATTCTGATCCCCTTTTTTTATCCAATTATTTAGTTGGGTTAGTGTTTTCGATAGTATTTTTTATTTGTATATTAATTTATCTGAATACAAAAAATTAACTTTTCCAGCTCTTGTAGCTGGCTTCTTTTGTTTCTAGCCTAATTATTTTTCTAAAAAGTTATTTGAATAAATACTCTTTTTGAGAGATCTTAGCCAAACCATTTTTTAAATAGCTAGGGATTCTGCGCTAACTTAAACGGCATAACTCAGTTTATACATGGATTCTTTTGATTAATCCAAAGTTGTTTCCAACTCATCCACTGATTCCAAGGTATCCAAGGCATTATTAGATGTACACCTATTCTCATGTGACAAATAAGATAAAAACTGAAACGATAGATATCATGGAGAATTTAAGAAAAAATTCTTGAATTTTACCAAAAAAAGCCACCGGTAACAATCCGGTGGCAAACCCAAAAGAAATCCAGGCTCGAGTTGGTCATTCTAGATTAGTTACTACTATGGATGCTTACGCACATGTAACCAAAAAAATGAAAAATGAAGCTGTTGATATTTTCGCCCAACGTCTGAAAAGATCTTTGATTTAAAGTGCAAAAAATTCGCCCAAGTAAAAACTTGGGCGAACATAGGGCGAATATTTTTGAATTTCACAAATTTTGAAAGCTAAGAAACTCCTAAATTCCTTGCTACTTCTTACTTTCTTCCTCATCCATTTTCAGAACGGCCATGAAGGCTTCTTATAGTCTTATATTCTAAAAGTATTACATACATTTTCAATAAGTTTTAAATTGCTTCATATAGAAGTCTTTGCAATTGCTTCATGTTCTATTGTTTTTTCACACTACTTCGTATCATCTCAAATTTTTATGTGATTTTATATATCCTCGGTGGGATAAATGTGGGAGATATTATCTTTATCTTACTTTTAACAGTTACTCTGCTGATTGCTAATAAAGTTCTTAATCGCAAAAAAACATACTTATCGCTTAGGAATCGTCAAAACATATTCAGGAAAATCTATTTTAGGGTTTACAAAAAGAACGTTTGTTCGTATACTTTTTTTGAGGTGAACTTTATATGTTAATGGAAGGAAAAACACAATTATGGTTTAAATTTGATCCTTCGAATAGATTTATCAAAGATTTTTATAAAGTATGGGATTCAGAAGTTTTCTTTTTAGCAATCGAAGATAGCTTATTAATCAATCTCTACTATTCTAATAAGAACTATTTCAAAATCCCTGCTGCAAAAACTAGAATGAAGAAAGACGTATACTTTTTGTTTGATGTCGTGACTGACGTGCCAGACGCACGAAGCGATCATCGGCGTTATGACTATATAAAGTATACTTTCGTTGATCCAGAAAGATGCAAAGATTAAAAAATATTTCAAAGTTCTGCGTATATATATTATGAAGTCTGATATTTCGATCTTTATTGATAAATAGTAGAAGAAAGGCTTTGTATTTATTCCAACAAAGCCTTTCTTCTACTATTTATTATTAGTTATGAAAGTTGTTTTTCAATCTTTAAAATGTTGCTAGTTTCTTCAGTAAAGATTTTCTGTAATTCATTAATTGTTATATTGTTATTATTAACAATAGATTTAATCACTTCAACTCCGATTTTCTTACTAAAATCTCCTTCTAATTCCTCAATAAATTTCTTCTCTTTCGTAAGATATATTTCCCTTAAATTAGGAATAAGGATACCATAAAGGTAAACTAGCAAAAAAGTAGCTTTATCTATATTTTCAAATAAAGTTAGGTTTTCTGACTGGTTTAAATAAATTACTGTGTTAGATTCGTCATCGATTCCAAAGACAATATCTATTTCATTCTCTTTTCTAATTCTAGCTGTCACATTTTTCAAAGTCTCTCCATTACTTATAAACGCTTTAGTTATTATAAGTTCAGAAGTTTGTTGCGAGACTCCTTTAAATATATTTTGTTCATCAGTAATATTACCTATGAAACCACCGATATTCTTCAAATAAAAGTGATTTTCTAAAATGCCATTTTCTTCATCATAGTTATAAAACAACCAATTAAAAAAATCAGTTTTTAAATTATAATCTTCATTATTTGCATAAAAATTTTCGGGAGCGTCAATAATTTTGTGTAAATAAATTGTCCTCCTGCAAAATAATTAGTTACTCAGTAAACATTGAAACTAATGTATCGGTTACCTGTTGAAAACCTTTATGGCTTCTGTTTAGAAATTTTTG
>NZ_JAPRGK010000019.1:0-26438 GCF_035726465.1 Enterococcus sp. E4-150
GTTCAGTGTAAAATGTACTTGGGTCATGTAACGTCCTCCTGGGTATGTTTTTGTGGTTAAAAACATTGTACCGTAAAAGGGCTGTTACATGGCCTTTTATCTTTTACACAATTATATGGACTTTATCCATCAGAAAATTTTGAGGGAAAAATGAAGATTACTTATAGTTTATGAGTTAAAATAAATATTGATAACTGAATTCGTATGAGTAGATAGATACATAATGAAAGAATAATGACAATTACATAACGAAAATACGAAGGCAAGTACATTAAATAGCACAATGTTTTTAATAATAGTCGACATGGATATGATATAATTTAGAAAATTTGTTAGTGGTGGTGAAACAATACGATGCCAGATAAAATATTATTGGTAGACGATGAACAGGAAATTGCTGATTTGATCGAAGTCTACCTGAAAAATGACGGATATGAAGTACAGAAATTTTATCTTGGACAAGAAGCGTTGGACTGCATAGAAAGAGAATCATTTGATTTAGCTGTATTAGATGTGATGCTTCCAGACATTGATGGATTTAAAATCGTCCAAAAAATCAGAGAAAATCATTTTTTTCCTGTGATTATGCTGACAGCAAAAATAGAAGACATAGATAAAATAACTGGTCTGACTTTAGGTGCAGATGATTATATCACAAAGCCTTTCAATCCTTTAGAAGTCGTTGCGCGAATCAAAACACAGTTAAGACGTTTTCAGAAATATAACATTCAAGTTGATTATTCGACAGAAGAATCGATAAAAGAAATTGATATACACGGACTAATCATTAACCAAACGCTACATACGTGTACACTTTATGGGGAAACAATCTCTCTAACACCCTTGGAGTTTGCTATCCTATGGTATTTGGCCGAACGAAAGGGCGAGGTCGTTCCAGCAGAACAGCTGTTTGAAGCCGTTTGGGGAGAAAAATTTCTCGACAACAATAATACAGTCATGGCACATATCGGACGCTTGCGTGAAAAACTCAAAGAACCAACACGCAAACCAAAATTTATAAAAACTGTTTGGGGAGTGGGCTATAAAGTTGAATAAAACAGGTGATGCCAAAAATTCTTCACGTTTAAAAAAACGCTTGCTGAAACGATTAGCTACACAATTAAGTATTTTTACTGTAGCAACAATCAGTGCTTTTATGATGTTTTTTTTTGTTAGTCGCTTTTTATTCGGGCTCTATACGTGGGAATGGTCGGATAGATTCTATCAATTTGCGAAAAACCTAGAAAGAAATTATATTTTTGTCGTTTTGATTGCGTTACTAGCTGGAGGATTGGTTATTTTACTTAGAACATGGTCAAGAAGTATGGCACAGTTGGATGAAGTACTTGAAGCTTCAAGGAAACTTTATCAAAATCAAATAGAACCTCTCAAACTTTCTGAAGATCTACAGGAGTTTGAATGGGAATTGAATCAAATTCGTCAGGAAGTAGTTTTGAGTCAGCATCAAGCCAAAGAAGCGGAGCAACGAAAAAACGACTTAATCGTTTATTTAGCTCATGACTTGAAGACGCCTTTGACTTCAGTGATAGGCTATCTTACACTGTTACGAGATGAACAGGAAATTTCTTCTGAACTAAGAAAACATTATCTATCAATTTCCTTAGATAAGGCAGAAAGACTAGAAGAACTGATCAACGAGTTCTTTGAAATTGCTCGGTTCAATTTATCAAATATCGAATTGATGCCGACAAAAGTCCATCTGAAGATGATGTTAGAACAGCTAAGTTATGAATTTTTGCCTCTTTTGTCTTCCAAGCAGCTGACTCTAGAAAGTGAGTTAGAAGCTGATCTTTCGATTCGTTTTGATGTCGATAAAATGCAGCGCGTTTTTGATAATCTCTTACAAAACGCAATCAACTACAGCTATGAAGGAGCAGTGATCAAACTCTCGGCAAAAACAGATCAAGACAAGAAACGGGTTAAGATTATTTTCTCTAATCAAGGTCCAACTATTCCACCTGAAAAACTATCTAGGATTTTTGAACAATTTTTCCGATTAGACACCGCACGACAAACAAATCGAGGAGGAGCTGGACTGGGATTAGCAATTGCCAAACAAATCATTGAACTTCATGCTGGCCAATTGACTGCACAAAGTAAAGATGAAGAGACAAGCTTCACAATTGATTTGCCGCTTTCGTAGGAAAATCGTAAGAGATTCTTGTTAAATAACAGAAAATTGTCTTTGTTTTACTTGGTAAACTTACTAAGAAAAGCAAAGATTTTTTAGTTGGAGGACAAGAATAATGAAAAGATCGTATAAGACAGTAGCTGTAATCCTATTAATCGTCTTATTAGCAAGTATAGGTCTATTTTTTAGAAAGACACCACAAAAAATCCAAGTATGTGGAGAAGAACGAGATTCATGGAATCTACTACTAGTCAATGCAAAACATAAAATACCTCAAGGATACACAGTGGAGTTACAAAAGCTATCCAACGATCAAGCAGTAGACAAGCGTATATATCCTGACTTACAGCTGATGCTTGATGCAGCAAGAGCAGAAGGAATCTATCCGAAAATCGTTTCAAGTTTTCGAACGACAGAAGATCAAGAAAAAATCATGGAAGATAAAATTGCCGCCTTTCAAGAAAAAGGCTATTCCAATCAAAAAGCAAAAGAAGAAGCAGCAAAATGGGTAGCTGCACCAGGCACAAGTGAACATGAATTAGGATTAGCAGTAGATATCAACGCTGAGTCAAGTATTTCTACAGACAAAGAAGTGTATGAATGGTTAGCAGATAACGCGTATCAATATGGTTTTATCTTACGCTATCCATCAAACAAAGTGCATATTACGGGTGTTGGTTACGAACCATGGCATTATCGATACGTTGGTAAAAAAGCAGCAAAAAAAATAACCGAGGCAGGGATAACATTGGAAGAATATTTAGGGAAAACAGAATAAGTACCTCGCTTTGAAAAGATCTCGGATCCATCTGCTTCAGTCGGGGATCTTTTTTTTTACTTAAACGGCAGACCATGCTCGTTTCTTTTTTTTATCTATGATAAAATACAAGCATATCCATGAAAAAAGATTAATAAACAAGGTGGAAACAGATGAAAAAAATCGTAATCAAAGGAAACCGACCTTTAGCTGGTGAAGTAACGATCAGCGGTGCAAAAAATAGTGCAGTCGCATTGATTCCAGCTGCAATCTTAGCTGATTCCCCAGTGATCTTGGAAGGTGTGCCGGACATACAAGATGTTCATTCATTAATTGAAATTTTAGAGATCATGGGCGCAACTGTCCATTTTTCCAACAACATACTAGAAATCGATCCTCGAGAAATCGTATCGATTCCGATGCCGCACGGAAAAATCAATAGTTTGCGTGCTTCTTATTATTTTATGGGAACACTGCTTGGTAAATTTGGCGAAGCGGTAGTAGGCCTGCCAGGTGGCTGTTATTTAGGCCCTAGACCGATTGATCTACACGTCAAAGGATTTGAAGCTCTAGGTGCTGAAGTGACAAATGAACATGGTGCCATGTATTTACGGACAGAAAATAAAGGATTGCGTGGCAATCGGATTTTCATGGACGTGGTTTCAGTCGGAGCAACGATCAATGTGATGTTAGCTGCTGTAAAAGCAAAAGGACAGACAGTAATTGAAAACGCTGCACGAGAACCGGAAATCATAGATGTGGCAACTTTACTGAATAATATGGGGGCAAAAGTTCGAGGAGCGGGTACAGATGTGATCCGTATCGAAGGAGTCGAAACATTACATGGCTGTCGGCATTTCATGATTCCTGACCGCATCGAAGCAGGAACCTATCTAGCATTAGCAGCTGCAGTAGGAAATGGTATCAAAGTGAAAAATGTGATCTTTGAACATTTGGAAAGCTTTATAGCAAAATTGCAGGAAATTGGTGTCCATATGAAAATCAGCGAAGATGAAATCGAAGTTTACCCCTCGAAAGAATTAAAACCCGCAAACATCATGACCTATCCTTATCCAGGATTTGCCACAGATCTGCAGCAGCCACTTACTGCGTTACTATTGATGACTACAGGCACTTCAGAAATCATCGATACGATCTATGCGAAACGTGTGAATCATGTGCCGGAACTAGCACGAATGGGCGCTGATATTACCGTGGAAGGAAATATGATCATCGTGAATGGTCCAAATAAACTTCACGGCACAGAAGTCGTGGCTTCTGATCTTCGGGCAGGTGCTTGTTTAGTGATTGCTGGACTATTGGCAGAAGGGACAACGACGATTTACAATGTAGATTATATCTTACGCGGTTATGATCATATTATCGAGAAACTAACAGCCTTAGGGGCATCAATTGAAATGATAGAGGAAGTGGGAGCTGAATGAGCGATTATTTGACAATGGCAGAACTAGAGAACAAAACGTTAAAAGAAGTTTATAGTTATGCCAAAGAATTTAAAATTCCTTATTACAGTAAGATGAACAAAAAGGAATTATCTCTAGCTGTGATTCGTGCACAAGCAGAGAAACAAGGATTTTATTATATGGAAGGAATATTGGATATCGTTGGTCAAGATGGTTACGGTTTTTTACGGCCAATCAATTATGGACCAAGTGCAGAAGATATCTATATTTCTGCCTCACAAATCAGACGATTCAGTTTGAGAAATGGGGACAAAGTGGCAGGAAAAGCCCGTCCACCTAAAGAATCGGAACGTTATTATGGTTTGATGCACGTGGAAAGCGTTAATGGAAAAGATCCGGAAGAAGCAAAAGAACGTCCGCATTTTCCAGCCTTAACACCTCTTTATCCGCAAAGACAGCTTCAACTGGAAACAACACCGCAAAGACTATCTACCCGAATGATCGATATCTTTTCTCCAATCGGTTTTGGTCAGCGTGGATTGATCGTCGCACCGCCAAAAGCAGGGAAAACTTCTGTATTAAAAGAAATCGCGAATGGCATCACAGAAAACTATCCGGAAGTAGAATTGATCGTTCTACTGATTGATGAACGACCGGAAGAAGTAACTGACTTAGAACGAAGCGTGAAAGGCGACGTGGTATCTTCAACATTTGATCTGCAGCCGCAAAACCATACTCGAGTTTCTGAATTAGTATTGGAGCGTGCTATGCGTTTAGTCGAAGATAAACGAGATGTCGTTATCTTGATGGATAGCATTACTAGACTTGCTCGAGCTTATAACTTAGTTGTTCCACCAAGCGGACGTACATTGAGTGGCGGGATTGACCCAGCCGCATTGTATAAACCTAAGAAATTTTTCGGGGCAGCAAGAAACATCGAAGAAGGTGGCAGTTTGACGATTTTAGCGACCGCTTTAGTCGATACAGGAAGCCGTATGGATGACGTGATCTATGAAGAATTCAAGGGAACTGGAAATCTAGAATTACAACTTTCACGCGAGTTATCCGAGCGTCGGATCTTCCCAGCCATCGATATCAAAAAATCAGGTACCCGAAAAGAAGAATTATTGATGCCAAGTGAAGAATTAGAAGAAATCTGGAAACTTCGAAAAAATATGACTGGAGACTCATTAGAATATACGGAACAACTGATCCGCTTTTTGCGTAAAACAAAAAACAATCAGCAATTTTTCAAAGAATTTCAAGATGTCTCCTTTGGTAAAAAAAATCCGACCAGAAATCTGAAAAGATAATTGCAACCTTGACTAAAACATGTTAAGATGTTAATGTTGTAAATCGACAAATCAACTCTGGTTCAGCAAATGGAGCAGGGCAAAGGAGCGAAAAAATCATGAAAGAAAACATCCATCCAGATTACCACCCAGTAGTATTCATGGATTCAACAACTGGTTTCAAATTCTTGTCAGGTTCAACAAAAACTTCACAAGAAACAGTTGAATGGGAAGACGGTAATACATACCCAGTCATCCGTGTCGAAGTAACTTCTGACTCACATCCATTCTACACTGGACGTCAAAAATTCACACAAGCAGACGGACGTGTGGACCGTTTCAACAAAAAATACGGTCTCAAAGACGCAAACGCTGCGGAATAATAAAAACGCTGATAACTCAACGTTTAGCAGACTATCTGATAGGGATAGTCTGTTTTTTTATGTTTTTTTGCCAATTTAAAACTTCGTTTGATGCTGAAAAAGTCGTAGGATCATAATGCGCAAAACAATGAAAAAAATAGTATATAGCTTTGACTATCAACATGATAAAGACACCTTTTATTAACGAAATGAAAGAAGGTTATTTCGAAGTAAAAAACCATTTACCTAAAATTAGAAGCTAAGCTTTCCTTTCAAGGAAGGCTTTTTGTTTTGTTATAGACTTGCGATTGTTTGTGAGCTAGATCGTTCATTTTAATGACTTATACACGCGGATAATGGGTCTTTTTCCTCTGTTCATTCATAATATTGAACGGTACAGCTAGCGATGCTATACTGACCTCAGTTCCAAGAAAACGTTAACATTTTTTGTGGGGGAGAGGTTTTTTATGAGGTTTGATCAATTGATCGAAGAAGAACTGATTGTTTTCGATCCATCGATAGATTCAAAAGGATCATTATTTGAGCGAATAGGGGATGTGTTGAAAAAAACAAATAAGGTAAGAAATGTTCAAAAAGTCGTTAAGGCACTATTCAAACGAGAGGAGGAGATCTCCACAGGAATAGAAGATGGATTTGGGATTCCCCATGCAAAAAGCAAATATGTGAGAAAACCAGCACTGTGTTTTTTTCATACAGCCAAATTAACGGACTATAGCGGGATAGATGAAATGCCAATTGAATATATTTTTGCCATCGTAGTTCCTGAAAAATCAGCAGATATGCATCTAGAGATTCTCAGCACACTCTCCAGACGATTGATGAATGCAGATTTTAGAAAGGGAATAAAAGAAGCCACTACGCCAGCAGATATCATCAGACAGATTAGTCAAGAATGAAAATAGTAGAGTCTTTGTCCGAGTATCGATAGTGAAGAAAAAGGAGGAAAATAATCATGAAAATCGTTGGTGTAACTGCTTGCCCGACTGGAATTGCTCATACTTATATGTCGGCAGAAAAATTAGAAGTAACAGCAAGAAATCTAAACCATCAAGCAAAATTCGAAACACAAGGTGTAAAAACAGAAAATCAGTTATCTGAACAAGAAATCAAAGAGGCAGATGCAATCATTCTTGCAGTAGATAAAGAAATCGAATTGGACCGATTTGCCGGGAAAAAAGTAAAGCGTGTCTCTACAAGCCGAGCAATCAAAGAACCGCAAGTAGTAATAGACGAAGCATTGAGAGATATTGGCGTATTCGTTGTGTCTAATGAAAAAGAACCAGCTGCAAATGAGAAAAAGCCGACAATCTATAATCATTTCATGAATGGTGTGAATTACATGCTTCCATTTGTGATCGCAGGCGGAATCATCATCGCACTGAGTTTTGCCTTTGGGATTACAGCGGCTGATCCCAACTCAGCAGACTATAATGTGTTAGCAGCTGCATTTTCAAGGATCGGAGGAGATACAGCGTTTGCCATGATGGTTCCTGCGTTAGGCGCGGGGATTGCTACATCGATTGCTGGAAAAGCAGGTTTTGCCCCAGGAATTGTTGCCGGATTACTGGCCTCTACAGGTGGTTCAGGTTTTCTTGGCGGAATGATTGGTGGCGTGCTAGCAGGGTATATCTGTGATTTTCTGGCAAATAAAATCAGCGTAAAAAAAGAATTTTCTGCTATTTATCAGCTGATTGTCGTCCCCCTTTTATCGATCTTAATTATTGGGCTTTTGATGGTATTTGTGATTGAACAACCGATCACATGGGTGTTGGATGCTTTGACAAATTGGCTGAATAGCTTGGGAAATACATCCGGGCTATTGTTCGGATTACTTATCGGGATCATGATGGCAGCTGATATGGGTGGGCCGATCAATAAATCGATTTCGACTTTCTCGATCGGTTTGATGTCAGCTGGAGTAAATGCACCGATTGCTGCTTGTATGGCTGCAGGAATGACACCTCCCCTAGGTATTGCTTTAGCCACTTTATTATTCAAACATAAATTTACCAAAGAAGAACGGACTTCAGGTCAATCATGCTGGATTTTAGGCGCTTCGTATATTACAGAAGGTGCTATACCGTTTGCGGTATCTGACCCGATCCGCGTGATACCTAGTTTGATGACAGGTTCAGCAGTCGCTGCAGGGATTTCCATGGCAGTAGGAGTTACTTCAATGGCACCTCATGGAGGGATTTGGGTGATGCTAATTCCAAATGTTATGAACAATTTACCTATGTATGTCTTGGCAATTGCATCAGGTACAGTCACTACAGCCTTTATGCTTGGACTATTGAAAAAAACAGTGAAAGAGAAAAAACAAGACAAGTGGACGAAAAATGAAAATCTAACAAATGAGGTGGAAGCGTAATGTTATATACAATGAAAGAGTTATTGAAAGTGGCTAAAGAGAATCAATTTGCAGTACCAGCCTTCAATATTTGCAGCTATGATATGATGAAAGCAATCATCGAAGAAGCAGAGAGATTAGAAGCACCAGTAATCTTAGAAATTCATCCTGATGAAATCGCCTATTTAAGTGATGAGTTTGTTGCGGCAGTAAGAGCCTATGCTTATACAAGTAAACTGCCGATCGTTATCCACTTGGATCATGGCGGTACGATAGAAGATGTCTTACGGGCGATTCGAAACGGCTATTCTTCCGTGATGATCGATGCGTCTTTGAAATCATTCGACGACAATGTACAGATTACGAAAAAAGTGGTTGCGTTAGCTCATGCGGTAAATGTCTCAGTGGAGGCTGAGCTTGGAACGATTGGGAATAATGGTTCTGCTGAAGGAGGTGCTGAAACAATCATTTATACAGATCCTGATCAAGCGAATATTTTTGTGAAAGAAACAGGAATCGATACACTTGCTGTAGCAATTGGAACAGCGCATGGCTTGTATCCGAAAAACAGAACTCCAAAATTAAATATCGACTTACTGAAAGAATTGAACCAACAAATCGATCTTCCATTTGTTTTACATGGCGGTTCAGGTAATCCGGACGCAGAAGTCAGCGAAGCTGTAAAATACGGAGTTGCCAAAGTGAATTTGAGCTCAGATCTTAAAAGCGTCTTTTTCAATGCTTTGAGAGAAATATTGAGTGAAAATCCATCGATGTACGAGCCGAATGCAATTTATCCAGCAGCTAATAAAAAGGTACAAGAAGTAGTCAAACATAAAATGGAAATTTTGAACACAGTAGGCAAGGCTAGCTTATACTAAAAATAAAAATGTATGATCAAGAGGGTATGACAATAGTCTTGTCATACCCTCTTAACCACACACGATGTTCAGAAGTAGTTTTTTCGAAAAATTTCTTCTTATTTATCGAAGCCAATCACTTCTGTCACAACCTCTTTTTTCCTGTTACTATATAAAGTAAATGGGGTGATTTTATGTTGAATGAAGTGGAGAATAGACAGCAGGAGATTGTGAATTATCTAAAAAACAACCAATTTGCAAGAGTCATCGATTTGATCGAGTTAGTAAATTATAGCGAAGCCACGATTAAACGTGACCTTGTTTGTCTGGAAAAAAGTGGATTGATCCGTAGAGTTCGCGGTGGCGCCATGCTTATTGACAATCGAAAAATTGACATGCCTTACCTGATGAAGATCACCAAATTAGAAGAAGAAACAGAAAAACGTAAGATTGCAGATACAGCTTCTTCTTTGATTCGAGATGATATGGTCTTATTCTTGGATTCCAGTACAACCTCTTTACACTTAGTCAGAAACCTAGCAAGATTTGATGGTTTGCAGATCATTACGAATGGCATCGTCACAGCTGCTATGTTGAGTGAATACACAACGGCAAAAGTATCTGTATTGGGAGGGGCAATTGTTCCGAAACGAGCAACAATCAACGGTTCAAAAGCCTATAACGATGCATTGTCATATTATGCGGATTTAGCGATAATGAGTTGTCGCGGGCTAGATTTCAGCCAAGGAGTAACAGAAACTCATGAAGGAGAGGCAATGGTCAAAAAAGCTTTTAGAAAACAATCAGATCGGCTTGCCGTTTTAGTTACACAGCAAAAAATTGCACATAAATTCATGCATCAAGCCATTGCATTTCATGAAATCGATTATCTGGTGACAAGTAAAGAACTGACAAAAGAACAGTATGCGAAAGTAAAGGAACACCATATCGAATGTCTGTACGGATAAATTATTACGTGAATGTTCTAAGTGGCTTCCTCATTTTTAGATAGGACCTTATCTTTGCTCGCTTCTCTTAGCCGATGGTATAATAATGAAAAGGTTATCTTGTTAGATAATCTTACTTTTTTATCCAGGAGAAAGGAGTGCAGAAAATGAAACATGTGAAGGCGTTGGTAGTGAAGGCAATCATGATCTGGGCGATTCTGTGGGTCGTGCTGACAGGTTTATACGGTGTTAGCTTTATGGATTCAACGATTGTTGGGGTAATTATTGTAGTCATGATCTATGTGCTAGGGGATCTGTTGATCTTACGTAAAGTAGGGAACATCGCAGCGACGATCGCAGATGCTGGTTCAGCTGCAGTTATCTTGTGGCTCTATCTATATTTTATGAATGATACAGTCGATATTTGGATGAAAGTATTGATTCCTGCTCTATTGATCGGTGTGGCAGAATGGTTCTTCCACAAGTGGTTGCTAAGTCAAGGAATCGTACCAGATGAACGGAAAATGGAATAAATCAACAGTTAAACTATTCTCATCGATAAATGAAAGCTTTAAAAATAAATAGATGTTTAATTAAGAATAATCATAAACTATTTTTACTCAAAAAACCGCTCAGATCATTTTCAGATCTGAACGGTTTTTTTTATCTATTCATCAAGATCAAATTTCATTTTTCAATGATTCAATCAATTCGCCCTCTGCTTCATGACTATGTTTTCGGCCATTAACAAGATAGAGTGCTGTACATATCAATGGAATGACTCCGGCAATCACATACAATCCTCTAAATGAAGTAAGAGATTTTAGCATCCCCATCAAATAAGGACCAACGCCTAAGCCTAGGTCTAAACCAATAAAGTAGGTAGATAAAGCAATACTGATTCGATGTTCGCGGACGATTTTTAAACAAACAGCCTGTCCATTTGACATAAACGTACCATAACCTAGGCCGACTAATGCTCCAGAGATAAGCAATGTCACACTATTCGTCGTTACACTCAGTAAAAATAATCCTGCTGTTAAGAATAAATAGCTAGGATACATCACGTATTGTTCTCCTTTGACATCGAAAATCCTTCCAGTCAATGGACGTGTAAATGTGATGACCAAAGCATATACGACGAAGAAAAATGACCCAGCAGCAACTAAGTGGATTACTTTTGTATAAGAAGATAAAAATGATAAAACACTTGAATAAGAAAGCCCCATCAAAAAGGCAATTCCTGTAATGAAAAGTGCTTTCTTTTCAATAAAACTATTGATATTCCATGAGCGAAGAGATATTTTTTGTTCTTCAGATAATGGAATATTTTTTACAGGAAAGACAAGGCAGGCAATCGTAACAAAGAAGACCAGTACAATTGAAAACCAGATAATGAAACGAAAATCAGTCATATTCAGCAAAATCATTCCTAAAAATGGCCCAACAGCAGCAGCTAAACTAGTACTTAATCCATAATAATTGATGCCTTCCCCTTTTTTAGATGCAGGGATATATGCAGTAACGATAGCATTTGTAGCTGTAGAAACTGTACCGTAGCCGAATCCATTCAAGAATCGAACTAAATACAATGCCCCGATAGTTGGCGTATAAAGATATGCTAATGTTGAAAGGAGATAGAAGATCGCGCCGCCTCTTAAGGTAAACTTCCGACCAAATAGTTCTAACTGTTTCCCCATGAATAAGCGTGCCAACAATGTTCCGATGATATAGATCCCAGAAGCAAAACCTGCTTGGCTCAAGCTGGCGCGTAAGGTGTCTTGCGCAATGACTGCCATGATGACCATCAACAGATAATAAATCAGGTAGACAATAAAATTGATCAATGTGATTCCAATAAAATATTTATTAAATAATTTCTTTTCCATGTATGTTATACATTCCCCTTAAGCTGAATATGCTTTTAATTTTTGTATTTGAACTTCTACATCGTGATAATTGGATGGATAGCGATCAACAAGTTGGCGAATAAATAAATCTCTTGTAGACATAAACAGATTTAAAAATTCTTCGCATTCGTTTGTTGGATTCTCATCCACTGCTTTGATCAATTCGATCGAGTTTTGATACGCATCATTTAAAAAGACTAAAGAAGCTTTCATATCAAATCTTGTTTGATATGCTGTTTCTAATCGATTAATGATTGTGTTCATCCAGTAATTCATGTTTTTTCCCTCTATTCTTAAAAAATTTTACTTCTGCAGTATAACGAATAAAAAAAAGGAAAAAAATCGCATAAGTGATGGAAAAAGGTACTTAACAAATGTTAATATCATTAGTAAAATACCTTTGGACTTTAAAAAGTTTTAAAGTACTGTATGATCTTTTTAGATGAAAGTTTGGATGGGGGAGCATCATTGGATAGTAGAGTCTTAAAGGAATATTTGGATAAAAATGATTTTCCGATTATACGCAAAGGATATCATAAATATTTGACATTCGAAGGGATGGAAGATTCCCATACGTATATCTTGAAAGAGGGAACGGTAAAAGCAAGTGTTATTTCAAATGATGGGAGAGAATTTAACCTTCGCTATATCAAAGATCTTGAAATCGTCTCTCTTTTAAAAGACGAATATTCACAATTCATCGATTCGCCGTATAATATTCGAGTTGAATCAGAATATGCAGAGTTTTATCGAATCAATCGTGTGCGCTTTTGGCAAAATATCAACCAAGACCCAAAGCTACAACACTATGTAAAAGAGTATTACCGCTATCGTCTGCTTTATTCGATGAAAAAAATGCAGCAAATGCTATTAAATGGAAAGCTGGGAGCTGTTTGTACGCAACTTTACGAATTATATGATTTATTCGGTGTGCGGACAGAAGAAGGGATGCTGATCGATTTTTCGATCACGAATGAAGAAATCGCCAAATTTTGTGGCATCTCAACTGCTAGCAGTGTGAACAGAATTTTAAAACAACTGAAAAAAGATGGTATTATCACCGTTAAAGACCATCATATCGTTATTTTGAATATGGACTTGTTAGAAGACAATATTATCTTTTGATGAACAAAGAGGTTGTGACAGAAGTGGGCAGCTTCAAGAAATAAGAAGGAATTTCCGAAAATTGTTACTCAAATTTTTGACAAATTTCGGCTTATTTCCGAAGAAGCTACTTCTGGAAGACCGTGAATAAGAGGTTGTGAAATCAGCGTTTTGACCTGAGTATTAGAGAAACAAACGGAAAAATAGTTCCTCATATTTTGCCGTTTTTTGAGCTAATACCGAGGGTCAGCTGATTGAACACCGTTTACCAAGAGGTTGTGAGCCTGCCGTTTAACTCTGAGTCACAAGGAACAATTTCAAAAAACAGCTTTTCATGTTTGATGAATATTGTGACTTGTGACCGAGGAGTTGGTAGGAGAACACCGTTTAAGGAAGAGGTTGTGAAAAAGCTGTTCTGCATCAAGTAATAAGAAGAGCCAAGTAAAAACAGTCTCTTATGTTTTTAACTTGGCTGGACTTATCACCGTAGATGTAAGCTTTTGAACGCCGTTTATTTGCAACAAAAGGGGCTGTGACACGATTTTTGTCACAGCCCTTTTTTTGCGAACATTCATTTAGCAATTTTTAGAAACTTCTGCCGCCACCGCCAAAAGTCCCGCCACCGCTAGAATGGGTAGTACTTCCGCCACCGCCGCTTCCAGGAGGTGGGCTTTTGGGGATTCTTCTTGTCGTGACAAAAGAATTTGTCAGACGATCGGTTTTTTCAGTTAATTTGATACTGGATTTTTCTCGGAATGGATATTTGTAGATGCCTGATTTCAATTGATAACGCGAAACAGTCACAAAATAAAAGACAAGACTAAGGATAAGAGCCAAAACAACAGCTATGATGATTTCTACTGTCGTCAAAACCTTATAGCGTGTAATTTTGCCAGTTTCTTCGTCTACACGATAATGTCCTCCTGGAACTCCGTCTTCCACATATGTTGCTGATTTAGACAGGTAAGCTTTTGCAGCATTGTAATAGGCAGCATTTGTCATCTGATCATAAACATCATCTAATATCGAATCGATTCTGCTGTCAGTCAAATAATCGATCATATTACCAGAAGTCGAAATGTAGATTTCACGCTGTCCCATATCTAATAGCAATACTGAGCCATTTTGATCATTTCCGACTGCGTCTCTTAAGTAATTATCAGCAAAGTCTCTTGGTTCTTCTGAATTAGATGTAGTCGTTACGATCAAGACTCGTCCTTTGATTTTTTCATTCAGCTTTTCTGCCTGTTGTTCCAAAGATTGGATTTGATCTGGTGTAAATAACCCAGCCTCATCATTTACCGTAGCTGTATCTGCATGAGTAGCCACCGGCCAGCCAACACTTACTAGCAAAAGAAAGAATAAAAAAAATTTTTTCATCATATCAAGTAACCTCCGATCAGAAAGAGGATCGCTAGCCCAGCGAAAATCCCAAGAGCGGTCAGTCCCAATTTTTTCTGGCTGATCGGCAGGACACCGCTGACCTTTCCTGTTTGTCCATTCATTGCATAGTAGTAGACTTTTTTACTTGAGTCATTGCTTCGATAAGTAACAAGCCATACCGGCAGTAATACGTAATTATTTACTTCGTTTGTGATTGAAGCAGAAGTTCGCACACTGGTCAATGTTGTATATCCATTTGCGGTATCTTTTAACAGCTTCTCTGAATAGTCTTTTAATTCAGATTGAATCTGTGATTTGATTGCCTCATATTCGATATCTCTTTTTTCTGCTTGGAACCCGGCTAAATACTGGCTTTTAAAATCAATTGCTTTATCTAACGGGAAAGGTTGCACGCCTTCAACCATCTTTTGTTGCGTATTTTTTGATAAGGCATTTTTTACTAGTTCTTTAAAAGAAAGCTTGCCTGCTCTTGAAACAGCAAATTGCTTCGTTTCTGTGTATTCGATGTCACCTATCCGCCATATGCGGATAACTGTACCATTCGCCTGCATGGCACCATCTACTTCAGCATCTGTAGCCCAATAAGGGAAATACACACCTGTCAATTTATCGATTTGATCCTTATTGAAAAAAGCTTTGGGAACAAACCATTTTTTCTTGGTCCAAGCGAGAAATCTGTTGATTGCTTCTTCTTTCTCGACAGCAAAAGGAAGTACTTTATTTGGCAAGAATTCTCCGCTTAAACGTCCCGATAGTACGACGGGATTATGGCAGTAGTAACAATAAGTCGCAGCAGTTGTCGCATCAGTCACGATCTCTGCACCACAGTTGGGACAAAGAAAAAGATCCATCGCTGCGGTATTATCTGCAGATTCGTCCGCTGTATCTGAAAAACCGCCTGCCTCGTCAACCGCTTTGCGCTCGGCTTCATTCATATCGGCAAGCTGTTCTTGGGCTGTAAAAGTAAAATCTTCGGTAGGTGAAGGTTCTTCTTTGCTTTCTTCGCCAGCCATACGCGCTTCTTTTTGCTTTTGCTCATATTGGCTGACTTCTTCTTCTGTATAGATATTCAGGCAGTATTCGCAATGAAATTTTTGGTCTTTGGGATCAAAAGTCAACGGACCGCCGCAATTAGGACATTTATGTGTAAGAACATCCATCAGCTGCACACCTTTCTAAATAAATTAATCAACGGGGATTCCTTTAAACGGTTTACCACAGTTTGGACAGAATTTAGGGATGCCGTTGGAAAGATCCACGATCTCATTGCATTCACTGCATCGCATTTGTAGCTTAGGCTGAACGTTTTCTACAGGTTTGGCAGCTCCGCAGTTGGAACAGAATTTTCCGGAATTTTCTGTCCCGCAAACTGGACATGTCCAAGTATCCGCATTTCCTTGTGCAGTTTGTTGATTTTGTTTTTCTGCTTGTTGTTTGATTTGTTCTTGGTTATTTTGAGCTGCTTGAGAAAGATAAGAACCATTTGCATTCATTCCCATACCTACACCCATAAAGCCGGTCATTGCTCCTGCTTCATTTTTTCCGGCTGCTTCCATACCACGTGCAATGGAACCTTGCACGTATCCTTCACGTACGCTAGGATCACCTAGCATCGCCCCTTCGTTACGCATATTGATCAGTTTCACAGAATCATCGGTGTAAGAAATGCTGGCTACAGCCACAGAAACAATCTCCATCCCACGTAATTCACGCCAAGAATCATCCAATGCAGTATCCATGTATTTGCTTAATTCCAAACTCTTAGATGGTACATAAGAAATCCGTTGACCATCTGCAGACATCTGATTGATTGCTGATTGCAGCGCTGTTAGGAATTCAGCTAAATACTGCTCATTGATATCATTGATTTCCACTTGTGTTTTGTTTTTAGGGATTGCGTTTGTATAAAATAAAATCGGGTCAACGACATGAATAGAATAAGTGCCATGTGCCCGTAAGAATAATTCTGCGTTATAGAAATTGTCAAAGTAGTTCAACGGCGCGCTTGTACCGAATTTGATTCCCTTTATTTCTTGGAGATTGATATAAAAAACTTGTTGTTTCTGCGGTGTGACGCCGCCAAATTTAAATCGGTCAAAAGTTTCAGCAATTGCTTCTTTCAGTGTTCCGTTGAACATGGAAGGAGCTGCGTCATTTTTAATGGTGTAATAACCTTCCTCAGCGGTATAATCGATGATTTTTCCACCATCGACCAAAAGCATCATCATGTTTGGATAGACATGGACGACTGTTCCGTCTGTTAAAACATCTTCTGTTCCTTTACGATTGGAGCCACGTTTGTCATCTTTGCGGACTTTGACACCTTTTGTCATGACCGTTGTATCACTCATATTGTCTGGTTCGATGACTTCTAGCCATTGATCTGCCAGACCGCCGCCAACCATACTTGTTGCTGCTTTGATAAGACCCATAAAAAATTCCTCCTCTGATTCAGCTAATGCCAAACAATTATTGTTTATTTATTATACCATAGGAAGATGTGAAACTTCTCGGACTAGAGACGGAATTGAAATGGAAAATTGCGTATTGTTTAAATACCTGAAAAAGCCGAGAAGGATAGTAGTTTTTTTACCTAATATCACGTATAATAAGAGATAGTGAATTTTTTAAAAAAGGGGGATCCTTATGGCATATCAAGCACTTTATCGAGTCTGGCGTTCGCAGCGTTTCGAAGACATCGTTGGACAAAAAGCTGTGACACAGACACTAAAAAATGCTATTGTTTCCCACAAAACCTCACATGCCTACTTGTTTACAGGACCCAGAGGAACCGGAAAGACGAGTGCAGCAAAGATTTTCGCAAAAGCAATCAACTGTCCGAACAGTAAAGACGGTGAGCCATGCAACGAATGCGAAATGTGTCGATCAATTACTGCTGGTACGCAAGAAGATGTGATCGAAATCGATGCTGCCAGCAACAACGGAGTCGAAGAAATCCGATTTATCCGTGATCGGGCAAATTATGCGCCTACAAAGGCAGCGTACAAAGTGTACATTATTGATGAGGTACATATGCTTTCAACAGGAGCTTTCAATGCCTTGTTGAAAACATTGGAAGAGCCAAAAGAAAGTGTCATATTCATCTTAGCAACGACCGAACCTCACAAAATACCAGCTACGATCATTTCACGGACTCAGCGATTTGATTTTAAACGGATCAATACGGCAGATATTGTCGAACATCTTGAATTTATCTTGAAAGAATCGACTATCAGCTATGAACCAGCTGCATTGAATGTGATTGCCCGTTCTGCAGAAGGCGGGATGCGGGATGCATTGAGTATTCTTGATCAGGCAATCTCGTTTAGTGAAGGAACAATTACTTTAGATGATGCCATGCAAGTGACAGGTAGCTTAACTGACGAAATGATGGACAGTTACTTGAGCGCTTGCGTGAAAAAAGAAGTACCAGAAGCATTGGAAACATTGAACCAAATTCTCGCAGCCGGCAAAGAATCACGTCGCTTTCTAGAGGATATGTTACAATACTGCCGTGACTTGCTGATGTATCAGCAAGCACCTAACCTAGTTGAGGAACAATCGAGTACGATCAGAAGTACATTTACAGAATTGGCACAAACTGTTTCAGCGGATCAGCTGTTTTCAATGATAAAGATTTTGAGCGATACTCAAAATGAAATTCGTTTTACCAATAGTGCCGCTATTTATTTGGAAGTCGCTACAGTCAAACTTGCACAGCTACCGTCTGCTTCTGTTCCTTCAGCAGATGTATCATTTGCAGATGATCAGATAGTAAAACAGCTACAACAAGAGATTAAGGAACTAAGAAACGAAATCAAGAAACTACGCAGTAATACAGGAATTGAGAATACAAAAGTACAGCCGGTACAGCAAACAAATCATAAAAAACAGACAAGTACCTATCGTGTACCGACGGAACGAGTATATAAAGTTCTGCGGGAAGCGACAAGACAGCATCTGAACCAAGTAAAAGAAGTATGGGAAGACTTGCTGATGAGTCTATCTGTCACTCAGCGAGCAATGCTTAAAGCAAGCGAACCAGTTGCAGCTGGACCTACAGGACTAGTGATTGCGTTTGATTATGAGATTGTTTGTCAAAGAGCAGCAAATGACGAAGAATTGCAGCTTTCGGTACACAACAACTTAAGCCGAATGATCAAAGATTATGCGCCTGATCCTGTTTATATTACAAGAGAAAGTTGGCCAGAACTTCGAAGAAATTATTTGACGCAGGCACAAGAAGAGGGAACAGAAAACTCTTTTGCTTCTGAAGACTCAGAAGGAGAAATCGAGTTGCTTCCTCAAGAACAAGAAGTACCAGAAGAAACACTTGTAGTAAAAGCAGAGGAACTGTTTGGCTCCGAAGCTGTTACAGTGGTAGATGATTAATAAAAAGGAGTAGATAATTATGATGCGTGGAATGGGCAATATGCAAGGCATGATGAAACAAGTACAAAAAATGCAAAAAGAAATGGCAGAAGCACAAGAGCTGCTAAATAAAACAGAGTTTACAGGTAAAGCCACCAATGAATTGGTCAAAGCGGTTTTTACAGGCGATCGTCGCATGAAAGATATCCAAATCAATGAAGAAGTCGTTGATCCTGATGATATCGAGATGCTTCAGGATCTTGTCGTAATGGCAGTCAATGATGCGATCGCACAAATTGATGTGGAAACTGAGAAAAAATTAGGGAAATACGCAAAAGGTTTGCCAGGATTTTAGTTTTAAACTGAAGGAGTAATGAATATGCAATATCCAGAACCAATTGCGAAACTGATCGACAGCTACATGAAACTTCCAGGAATCGGTCAGAAAACAGCGACAAGACTCGCCTTTTATACGATCGATATGAAAGATGAAGTAGTAAATGAATTTGCTAAATCTTTGTTAAGTGTAAAACGCGATTTGCATTTTTGTAGTATCTGCGGAAACATCACAGAAGAAGATCCCTGCGAAATATGTAGAAATCCTTCACGTGATCGAAGCGTTATCCTAGTGGTCGAAGAGCCGAAAGATGTAATGGCAATGGAAAAAATGCGAGAATATCACGGACTTTATCATGTTCTCCATGGTGTGTTATCACCGATGGAAGGGACAGGTCCAGAAGACATCAATATTTCTTCTCTGTTGCAGCGGCTGCATGATGCAGATGTAAAAGAAGTGATTATCGCAACAAATGCAACAACAGAGGGAGAAGCAACAGCTATGTATCTCTCACGTCTGATCAAACCCGCAGGTATCAAAGTGACTCGTCTAGCACATGGTCTGTCTGTAGGTTCTGATATCGAGTATGCAGATGAAGTTACTTTATTGAAAGCTGTCGAAGGAAGACGTGAGTTATAAATTTCTAATTAAGTGTTTTTTCAGATACAATATAAAAGCAGCACAAGAGATGGGGGCAACAATGTGAACGGACTATTTATTACAATCGAGGGGCCTGATGGTGCAGGAAAAACCAGCATCTTGAATGAACTTTACCCTCTTTTGAAAGAAGTAGCAAAAACAGAAATCATTCAAACAAGAGAACCAGGAGGCATTCCGATTGCTGAAGAGATCCGAGCAGTGATCCTTGATCCAAAAAATGATCGGATGGATGAACGTACGGAAGCACTGCTTTATGCAGCGGCAAGAAGACAACATCTAGTCGAAAAGGTTCTGCCTGCTCTGGCAAAAGGGAAAATCGTTTTATGCGATAGATTTGTCGACAGTTCTCTTGCTTATCAAGGTGCAGGCCGACGCATCGGCGTTACCGAGATTGCTCGGTTGAATGAGTTTGCTACAGAAGGTACTACGCCGGATTTTACCCTTTATCTTGACGTAGATTCAGACACCGGATTAAGAAGAATCAAGAAAAACAGACAAAATCAAATCGACCGTTTAGATTCAGAAGGTTTGGAATTCCACCAGCGTGTACGTCATGCTTACTTAAAGCTGGCAGAAGAGAATCCGGAAAGAATCCACAAAGTTGATGCAAGAAAAAGCTTTGAAGAAGTGCTGCAAACAAGTTATCATACAATTATTGAACAGTATCCGCAATTTTTTGAAAACTAGGAAGGTGAACGTTTATGAAAATTATTTTAGCGATTATCCAAGACAAAGACAGCAACCGTTTATCAAATGAATTGATTGATGCAAATATCCGTGCCACAAAACTATCATCGACAGGCGGCTTCCTTAAGGCTGGAAACAGTACGTTTATCGTGGGTATTGAAGATGACCGTGTAGAAGAAGCATTGGAAATCATCAAAAAAACGTGTGAATCAAGAAAGCAATTTGTATCTACACCTGTTACACTGGATATTTCGATGGATGGGGGCGTCCCTTATCCAGTAGAAGTAGAAGTAGGCGGTGCCACAGTCTTCGTCTTACCTGTTGAAGGATTCCATCAATTTTAGGAGGAGCTGAGCTATGAATCAAGAAATAAACTTGGCTCAAATGCAACCGATCGTGTATCAGCAGCTTCAACGGAGTTTTGAGCATGGGCGTATCGCTCATGCTTATCTTTTTGAAGGGGAGAAAGGAACAGGAAAACATGAAGTAGGTATATGGCTTGCACAGCACCTGTTCTGTACCCAAATGAAAGACAATCTGCCTTGTGGAAAATGCAACAATTGTCAGCGGATCGAAAAGAAAGAACATCCAGATGTTTTGGTTATTGAACCGGAAGGACAAACCATCAAAGTCGATCAGATCAGACGTTTGCAGACGGAATTCAGTCGCAGCGGTTACGAATCAAGAAAAAAAGTTTTTTTGATCAAAGAAGCTGAAAAAATGAATAGCAGCGCGGCAAACAGTTTGTTGAAATTCTTGGAAGAGCCCCCTGGAGATTTTTTAGCGGTGTTAGAAACAGATGCAGTAGGAAGAATTCTCCCTACTATTCAATCTCGTTGTCAAGTTCTGCATTTTCAAGAACTTTCGAAAGAAGCACTGATCCATCGATTGCAAGAAGAGCAGATTCCATTGGAAAAAGCAAAACTTTTGGCTTTCTTAACAAACAGTTTAGGAAAAGCAGTTGAAATCTCTCAAGATGAATGGTTTAATGATGCTAAGGACTTGATTTATCAATGGTTCGTTTACTTGCAAAAGCAAGATACTCAAGCCTTTATCTATGTCCAAAAAAAATTGGTAAAATCATTTAAAGAAAAAACACAACAGTTTACAGGATTATCTGTCTTGATGTTTTATTATCAGGAAGCACAGCGTCAAGCAGTAGCAAACGGCGAATATGGCAAAGTGAAACAGATAAACCAGATAATTGAACGGATATTGATCGCAGAGCAGAAACTACGCAGCAATGTCAGTTTTCAGGCTGTTGCGGAACAGTTCGTTTTGCATACGATTTTTTAGCTTGCCGTAAAGGATGATGATCAAGGAGGATGGAAATGGTAGAAGTAGTAGGTGTCCGATATAGAGATGCAGGTCATATCTATTATTTTGCACCAGGAGACTCTGAATATGTTTATAATGACAAGGTATTAGTCGAATCTCAGCAATCCTTACATATTGCTACTGTTGTCCTTCCTAAAAAAGAGATTGATCCCAATGACCTTCCTGAAGCTATCCGTCCGATCTTGCATAAAGCGTCACAAGCTGAATTAGAAAAAGACAAAAAAAACAAAAAAGATGCTTATGATGCATTGAAAATCGCAAAAGAAAAAGTGCAGTTGCGTGAGTTGGAAATGAAAATGGTCAAAGCCGAATACACATTTGATCGAAATAAATTGATTTTTTCTTTCACGGCGGACGGGCGAATTGACTTTAGAGAATTGGTAAAAGATCTGGCCGCTGTATTTCGTACTCGTATTGAGCTTCGACAAATTGGTGTCCGCGATGAAGCAAAGATAATAGGCGGAATTGGTCCATGTGGGCGTCCATTATGCTGTTCTTCTTTTTTAGGCAATTTCGTGCCTGTATCAATCAAAATGGCAAAAGATCAAAGTTTATCTTTGAATCCAACAAAAATTTCCGGTTTATGCGGACGCTTGATGTGCTGTCTGCAATATGAGAGCGAAGAATACGAGACAGCGAAAAAAGAACTCCCTGACTTTGGAAAAGTAATTGCTACACCTGATGGTAAAGGGAAAGTCGTAGGGTTGAATCTGCTTAGCCGTATCGTTAGTATTCGGCTGACTGGACGGGAAAATCCTGTCGAATATGAATGGGATGAATTGAAAGAATTTATCCAAGTAGGTGAGATGAATGGATAAGAGATCATTATACGACGGATTGAATCAATTAGAATCAGAGTTGAGAAATACATTAACAGAACTTGTTGAAATGAAGCATGCTTTGCATGAGATCGTAGAAAAAAATACAACTTTGGAGATGGAAAATCAACGTCTGCGGGAACACCTGCGGGAATTGAACCAAGTTGCACAAGCTCCAGCTGAAAATGTGAAGCAGGAACTTTCTAAGTCTCGTATGAATCTTGAAAAAATTTATGAAGAAGGATTCCATGTCTGCTACGATTTATATGGATCAAGAAGGGACAATGACGAGCCTTGTGCGTTTTGTCTAGAAGTGATCTATCGCGAAAGCGGTCGATGACCAATAACAAGAGGAGACTGGAGCGGAGAAATACTGCTCCAGTCTTTTTATTAAGGAGATTGTGACAGATGTATAATCAAAAAAGTTTCAAGGGAAATCCGGTATATGGGGATTTATATCTTGTACCGACGCCAATTGGAAATTTAGAAGATATGAGCTACAGAAGTGTTCGTATGCTGCAAGAATCCGATCTTATCGCAAGTGAGGATACGCGTAATACACAAAAGTTATTGAATCATTTTGAAATCCATACACCCCAAAAAAGTTTACATGAACATAATTATAAAGAACGTGTCCCTCAATTGATTGCTTTGTTAAAAGAAGGAAAAACGATTGCTCAAGTCAGTGACGCAGGAATGCCTTCCATCAGCGATCCTGGACATGAGCTAGTTTTAGCCTGCATAAAAGAAGGGATTTCTGTGATCTCTATCCCAGGACCTACAGCTGGGATGACGGCTTTGATTGCTTCAGGGCTAATGCCTCAACCATTTTTATTTTATGGCTTCCTTCCACGTAAGAAAAAAGAACAGAAAGAAACATTGAAAAAGCTAAAAGAACAGACAGCTACGCTGATTTTTTATGAGTCACCTTATCGGATCACTGCTACATTGACGAATTTCTTAGAAATTTTTGGAAATCGCCAAGTCGTTTTGTGTCGGGAATTGACAAAGGTCCATGAAGAATACCTTAGAGGAAGTACGGAAGAGCTACTCGCTTATATCGAAGAACATCCAGTAAAGGGTGAATGTTGTCTGCTTGTAGAAGGGAATTTGTTCGAAACGCCAGTGACGGAAGTTGATGAAGAGTTGGGAACGTTAAAGGAACAAGTAGAAGCAAAGATCGCTTCAGGCGAAAAACCAAATGCTGCTATCAAAGCAGTAGCGCTGAAAAATGGGCTGAAAAAACAAGAAGTCTACCGTCAGTACCATGAATTAGACTGAGATAGTATAAGTTGTCTATAATGAAAGACTAATGGGGAAATCAGCTACTAACTTTTCAAATCTCTTGAACGCGAACGAATGTTCTTGTATAATAAATAAGAGGTGAGGATGATGGAGCTGCAATTTCCTTTACATAATGATACATCAAGAAAAATCATTCATATTGATATGGATGCTTTTTTCGCTTCGGTTGAAGAACGAGATCATCCTGAGTTTCGCGGACATCCATTAGTAATTGCCAGACACCCCAGTGACACTGGTGGGCGTGGAGTAGTGACTACAGCAAATTATGAAGCAAGAAAATTCGGAATTCATTCAGCAATGAGTGCACAAAAAGCGTATGAGCTTTGTCCGCAAGCCATCTTTAAGCCTGGCGACCATCATAAATACAGCGATATTTCCAAACAAGTACGGGAAGTATTCTATCGTTATACAGATATTGTGGAACCAGTTAGTATCGATGAAGCGTATCTTGATGTGACCGAAAATAAAATCAATTGCAAGTCAGCCATCAAAATCGCCCGAATGATCCAAGCAGATATTTGGGAGAGTGTCCAGCTAACATGTTCTGCGGGAGTAAGTTACAATAAGTTTTTGGCCAAATTAGCATCAGACTATCAAAAACCTAGAGGAATCACGGTAGTTGCCCCTCAAGACGCTGTGCCATTTTTAAAAGCTTTGCCAATTGAAAAATTTCATGGGGTAGGGAAGAAAACTGTACCTAGAATGCATGAGCTAGGGATTTATACAGGAAAAGACCTATATGAATGCACAGAAATGATGTTGATTCGAAATTTTGGAAAAATGGGCTATTCTCTTTATCGTAAAGTCAGAGGAATCCATGATTCTCCAGTAAACGTTACAAGAGAGCGAAAATCTGTGGGAAAAGAGCATACTTATGGGCAGCCGTTGCAAACGGAAGAAGCAGTGCTGACTCAGTTGCGCCAACTAGCTGAAAAAGTAGAAGAAGCACTGAGAAGAGTCCAAAAACATGGGAAAACAGTAGTTTTGAAGGTCAGGTACACGGACTATTCTACTGTGACCAAAAGAGTGACATTGCCAGAATATATCTATAAAAAAGAAGCACTCTTTTATCAAGCAAGCCTTATATGGGAGGAAGTCTTGGGAGTAGAAAAAGGGATCCGATTGTTAGGGATTACTTTGACGAATCTGGACCCGATGACTTATGAAAACATCGTCCTTCCATTATGGGAAAATCAAGAAATATAAAAACAGCTTTGAGAGTTGAAACCGGAAAACCGTTTTCTCTCCCAAAGCTGTTTTTATATTAAGTCTTGCTTTTTGATTTGTTCATAGGTTTCTGTTGCATCCGTACATTTTCCCCAAATCACAACTTGATTGGATTCTAAAGATTTTTGGACGTCAATGATCCGCTGGTTGCTACTTCCACGAAATTGTAGTTTTAGGTCACGTTTGCTTAAGTCAAAGCGTCCGTCAACAAGGATATCGATTTGCGAAAGGAGTTCTAATTTATCTTCTGAATCTTGTAGCAATTCATCAAAGGTATAGCCTGTCCATGACCAGATATCTTTTGTCGTACCGAACTCTTTTCGGATACGTCGTACGACTTGCAGACAAACATCTGTATTCAAAAAAGGCTCGCCACCAAGTAAAGTTAATCCTTGCACGTAATCGTTGCGCAAGTCAGAAATGATTTGTTCTTCTAATTCAGGTGTGAATGGTTTGCCATATCGGAAATTTTGTGCAGCTTTGTTGAAGCAGCCTTCGCAGGCAAATAAGCAGCCACTAACGTAAAGACTGTTGCGGACACCTTCACCATCGACAAAATTAAACGGTTTGTAGTCAGCAATATAGTTTTGGCTGTAGTCTTTTGCTAACCATTCTTTTGGTTTTGGATTTCTCATAAAAAAACTTCTTTCATTTAAGGTTCAAAGATATAGCTATTGAAGATAAAATCTACTCGACCACATAAATAAGAACAAACTGACCTAAATCCATTATTCAAGAAAGCTTGTTCTTATTTTGATAGAGGGCGTTCAAAGATACAAAGCCATCGAAAGAGGGTGGTGAAAAAAGACTTGTCATAGCCTCTTATTCTGAATAAACGGTGTTCAAAAGCTTGCATCTGCAGTAATAAGCCCAACTAAACGAAAAATATGAGGAGCTATTTTTGTTTAGCTGTTCTTATTACTTGATGCAGACCAGCTTTTTCACAACCTCTCCACTAAACGGTGTTCAAAAGCTTGCATCTGCGGTAATAAGCCCAACTAAACGAAAAATATGAGGAGCTATTTTTGTTTAGCTGTTCTTATTACTTGATGCAGACCAGCTTTTTCACAACCTCTCCACTAAACGGTGTTCAAAAGCTTGCATCTGCGGTA
>NZ_JAPRGK010000020.1:0-22429 GCF_035726465.1 Enterococcus sp. E4-150
CAAAAATTTCTAAACAGAAGCCATAAAGGTTTTCAACAGGTAACCGATACATTAGTTTCAATGTTTACTGAGTAACTAATTATTTTGCAGGAGGACAATTTATTTACACAAAATTATTGACGCTCCCAGTGGTATTGATCATACTCAAATAAAAAATATTCAAACAGATGGATTCATACTTTCTATCCTGCTAAAATTTCATAAAGTATATATAATTCCCATGTCGATATTTTGATTTTATAAAACTGTTCCAAAGTATAGAAAATCGTTTGTGTATTTTGATAAAACAATTTGTTGTTGATTTTCAGCTGGTTGATATCTTCTGGGACTGGATAGTCTTTTGCACCAAGTATCGTTCGTTCGAGCATCAAAGCTAGATGCATCATTAAATTGAACTTCATTTTAGCATTCAACTGAAGACTGAATCTTTTCTCGCACTTTTCTACTACATCTTCTACTTGCCGGATAATTACATCAGGGTTTAAAAATTCGAGTTTTTCAGATAAGCCTTCTTTTGAAAAGAAATGGATGAATTCGTTCGTTAATAATGGAACACTACTAGGATGAATTAGGTTTTTCAATTGTCTATTCAATTTATTCTCTGCATCTTCATCCAAAACATCAATTAGATTAATACTGGGAACCGGGGTTGTGTTATCCAGATAGGAAGTTGTCAAGATCAACGCCGTCTCTTTCAAATATCCTTCTTCCGAAGAAGCGCGTTCTAATGCGCTCACTAATTCTCCGTAATTTAATACGATTAGCTTAATATCAGGATTAAAGTATTTTTCACAGATCATTTTTATTTTCTTAGCAATATCACGACCAGATATACTGGAAATAATGACATTTTTTTCTACGGCAAAACCTTCAAAATACTGGATATTCGTTACAAAATCACTTTCTGCCGTTTTTGCAATCTCATAAAAAAGATTTCCATTGATTAGTTGCTGTCCAATCTCTAGTGCATAAGAGGTAGTTAAATTATTAATAACTAATAATTCTCCTAAAATTTGAGGCTTCAAGCTCTTATATAAATGAGTTAATGAGCCCATATCCACAAGCATGATCACTCCTTCAGATGTATCTCTTTCTGAAAGCCAATCATTAACTTTTGTGATAATATCTCTAGCAGAAGATGATAAAGGCATATTGATAGCATCAAAAACGTAATCTCCACACATTTTATTTGCCACAGCTTGAATACTACTAGCAGTCGCGTTTCCATGAGCTACTAGTAGTGCTTGGTAACGGATGTCTTCTGAGACCTTGCCGATCAGCATTACACCTAAGAAGAAAGTAACAAAGGGGCGAATTTCTAGAGGAAGCTCTCTTGTGAGATTAGTAGTTAAAAGTATAGTTCTAGGATACTGTTTTGATAGTAGATGTATTTTTTCTTTTAATTTTTTTTCTGGTAGTTTTCCTTTTAAGATTTGTAGTAACCTGCAAACAATTTCAAGGGGTTCTAGCGTCATCGCTTCATTGTCAATGATTCTACGATTTTGTTTTTGGATGCTTGTTTTCATACTTAAAGACAAACTATCATTTGACAAAGTCACTACATTTTCTAAGTATTGACTATCAAATTTTTGTAATTTTTCTTTTAATTCAGCAAATTCATTTATATCTAATATAGGCATCAGTCTCTCTGCAAAAATCTGGTATTCCTCAATAGATGGACTAGATGTAGAAGGGTAAGTTATTTTAACTGTTGTTTTCTTATCTTGACCTATAAATAATGTTTGACTATGAGGTGTCAGCCTTAATGCATCAGCACAACTCATCCTTACCTGATTTGATAAGCTTCCAATATTACCTGAAAGTTCTTGTGTTGTTAAGGCAAAAAAATTCTCGTTTGAAATAACTATATTCTTTTTTATTCGCTTTGCTTCTCTTTCAAACAAATATTTGACTAGCTCTATACGCTCAAATATTGGTCGTTCATGAAAAGCTGGTAATTCAACAATAACGGAAATACGTCGATAAAATGTCGGTAATAGTGCTTCTTCAGGCGTTTCAGTCGTTGCAAATAATAATCGAACATTCGAAGAAATCATTTCTGCTTCTTCGCCGATAGGCCGAAAATTCCCTGTATCCATAAATTGAAATAGTTTTTCCTGATTCTCGTGAGATAATCGATGTACTTCGTCTAAAAATAAAACACTATCATCAGCTTGCGCTAAAAGACCAACCTTTTCTTTTTCTGCTCCTGTAAAAGCACCTTTTGTGTGTCCGAATAGAATAGAAGATAATAACTCAGGGTTATTAGCGTAATCTGCACAATTGAAAACAAAGAAATTTTTTGTTCCTTTACACTTGTTTTCTTTAAGATATTTAAAAATTAAGTGTGCTAAAAAACTTTTTCCAACTCCACTTGCTCCATGCAAAAGAAGTGGTAATCCTAATGGTGGATACAATACCGCTGCCTTACACGTCTCAATTGCTCGTCTAGCACTGCCATTACTTCCAATATACTGAGCAAACGCGTCTTTCCCACCTTTGTTTTCTGATTCGGCAATTGACCAATACACTGGTTTTGTTCCGCTTTTTTGTATTTCATTTTGATCTAATAACTCATTCAAATATAAGCTTGTTGCTGAGCGACTTAATGAGATAGAATCAGCAATCTCCTGTGTCGTCAAAGTAGTTGCTTCAGATAATAAATTTAGTAACTGTTCTCTCGTTTCTTGTCGCATACTTAAACCTCCCTCATAAAAAATACAGTATATGATAAGAAATGGAAATGTCATATTTTCCAAAAAGCCTCACATCAGATGAAATATTAAAAAATCAAAACTACTGCAGTCAGAGTGCATCAAATCATACTCTTAGCTACAGTAGTTTTTCCTATGGGACACGGCTCTATTTATTTCGAATGTAGTAATTCAGATAATATCAAGGTGGCTGCTTCATTATCGGTTTTAGCTTGTAGAATCTCTGCTGCTTCATCGTCAACAAAATGATTCAACCAGATCGGACACCAGCCGGCTAATCTAGATGGAATAACATCATTTTGATAACTATCCCCTAAATAGTAAATTTTTGTTATCTTTTCTGGCAATTGTTTAGAAACTTTTCGAAAACAGCTTACACTTGGTTTTGCATCACCTAACTTTTCCGAAATAAATTGCCATCTCGGTTCGATAAAACGATCAAGATCTAATTGTTCTAATTTTCTTTGCTGTTGCTGAGTGAATCCATTTGTTATAATTCCACATAGAATTCCACTTTTTTTCAAAACATTTAAAAGCAAAGACATTTCGACTGACAAAGTCTGTTTGCTTTGACATAAATGATAGTAAGCATCTAATTCCGATAAATTGGTATTCTTCTTTAAATTTAATGTTTCCATCACTAGTAACCATCGTTCGTCTTTCTTTTTTGTAGCTAGTTTTCCTTCTTGATAAAACTTATAAATCTTTTCGCTATGACAGCGAAATTCATGATAAAGACGCTTTAAAAAAGGTTCTTCGAGGAAATAGTCAGGATAGTACTTTCGGATGGTACATTTGAAGGCACTATAATTGTCTAATAATGTATCATCAACATCGAAAAAAACAGCAATGTTTTCTAGCATATCCCTAACAGACCTAATATAATACCTAAAAACATAATACCAAACATTACTACATTTACGTTGACTTTTTTCCGTAATAACCAAAATGCAAATAACGTCACCGCTAATGGTACGATACCTATAAATAATTGATCAAGGTAATCTTGAATTTTCATCACTTCTTTGCTGCCTTCTACGCTCACCTCTAAGATGGTCTTGAATTTGACATTCGATGCTGTCATTGATCCCATCATCATTAAGCCCAACATACTTGAAGCTTTTGTCAAAATTTTCATTCCACCTGATTCATACATTCGTTGAATAAAACTGGCACCCACAGAATAACCGCTATACAGTGCATAATAGTGAATGAGAAAAGCCGGAATATTATAAATCAATAAAAATATGATTGCACCTAGCGGAGAACCGGTTGCTGCTAAAGAGATACCGATACCCGCTGCGATTACCCGTAAAATACCCCAGAAAAATGAATCACCAATACCTGATATTGGTCCCATTAATGATGCTTTAACAGCAGTGATTGAACTGGCGTCAAAATGTTCATCTTCACTATTTTGCTTTTCCATTGAAGCAACTAATCCCATGATGAAATTATTAATATGCATCGTTGCATTGAACCAAGTTGTATGGCGAACAATTGCCTCTGCACGTTCTTCTTTTGTTTGATAAAAACGATTGATAACTGGCAGCAGCGTATAGATGACGCCTACTGCGTGGTATTGCGTTGCTCCAGTACGACTGGCATTCATCGTCCATGAACGCCAAAAGACAGAACGCATCATTTTCTTTTCTTCTTTTGTCAAGTTTTCTTGGAATTTCATGCGAAAAAGTCCTCCTCTTCTTCTGCTTTTGTCATTAGCCCTTTATCGTGCCTATTACCATTTTTACCAGCCTCTCTAATTTCAATATCCCGCTGAGCGCTGACAACACAGATAACACCCCCAATCACAGCAACAGCCACTGCCGGAAGTTGTAAGTAAGCGGTTAGAACAAATCCAAGGATATAAAAAACAGCTAACTTATTGTCCCATAAGAGCTTCATCAACATGGCAAATCCAACAGCAGGCAACAACCCTCCAGCTGCACTAAGACCATTCATTAGACTCTGAGGGATATGTTCAACAAAGGAATTTACCGGACCACTCCCCGCTAAAATTCCAATGAAAGAAATAGATGCAATGATTAAATAATAGATCACCCATGTACCAAAATGCAGCGTAAGGATCATTTTTTGGTTATTTTCACGTGCAGCTTTATCTAAAGCTGGAGCAAAGATATTCATGAAAACATTTTTCAAAAACATAACGACAAATGCAGCTAACATACCAATTGGCACAGCGAGAGTCATTGCTGCTTTTTGTTCTACATTAGAAATGATGGCGAAAGTTGTAGCTAAAGTTGTGGCCGTTACTGGCTCTGCTGCTATCACTCCGCCAATATTTACATTTCCTAAAAATACGGCTTCCAAAGAGGCTCCCATCAAAATACCCGTTTTCATGTCCCCCATTAAAATACCTGTAACGAGACCTACTACTAATGGACGTTCCATCATACTTTGTCCAGTCAAATAGTTACCCGCAAAACAGATAAATACTGCTAAAGCTGCCATAGTTGCGTGCATTAACATATTTTATTCCTCCCTATTCTAATGCATCTTTTAAACTTAATTGCGGATTTGACGGCAACACCTGGTTGTAACTATTTACTCGATCTAACTTAGCTAATTCCTTTGCTGCAGCTAATTCATTAGGATTCAACTGCACACTAGGAAATATCATTTTTTTCGTTGATGGATCAGATTTATCAAATCTACCTGCGTTAGCAACATTGACTGTTTCTATGTTTTCCACATTTTGAGCTATTTTATTTGCATCGGATACGCTATTTACAATGACAAAAATTCGTTTGTCGGCTCCTCTTGGATCATTGAATATATTGATAGCATCATCCACCGAACGAATTAATAGTTTCATTCCGTTTGGTACAGCCATCTTCAATGTCATTTGCATGACCTCATTTTTTGCTGCTTCATCATTAGCAACCACTAATAATGGCGCATTTAATTCTTTCGTCCAAACTACAGCTACTTGACCATGGATTAGTCGATCGTCCACACGTATTTGAGTTATCATCCTTTTTTCCTCCTTATTTTGTATCAAATTACTATAATAGTTTCTTCTTACACTTTTGATTTAAAAAAATGTCTCTTCTGTAGGCAAATCTGTTGATACTAAACGAACCTGGCTTATCTCAATTGCTTCGTTTATACTTTCTTTTGTAAAGACTTCATTTTCCGGTGTGAGGACTAAAGATAATATAATTGCTAAATTACTATTAGAAATGACAAACAATTGATCTTTTTTTTGTTTTATCAGTTCTGCTACCACTGTTTGATTTACACTTCCGCCAAACAGATCGGTAAAGATAATTCCTTGTTCTCCTTCTTCGATAGAATCTATAAAGTTCGAAATGATGGGCGTATAGTCTTCATTTGTTAAATATGCATTAATGACTTCAAGTTCTGCTCCTTTATCAGCTAAAATCGCCATTGAATTTTGAAAACCGCTTGCCAGTCGCCCATGTGTTGCAACTAAAAATTTTTTTTTCATATTTTTCACCTCACTTTATATTAAGCAAATACTATGCCAAAAAAGAAAAGTATAAGAAAGTCCCATTTCTTGAGCTTTCTTATACTTTTCAAACTGTTTAAACAGTTTGATTTACTTCTAAACAGATGGTAATAGGTGACAGAAAGCTTGTTAGTAAATCTGCCTAAACCAGTAGTACTTTTCCTTTTAAGTTATAACGAACTTCGAACCTAATTAACTATACATATGCGTTTTCGCTAAGGTTAACTTTCATTCAATATATGAGAGAAAATCCTCTTTTCACAAAAATTTTAAGGTAAGACTACTAATAACCCAAAATGTAAAAAATAATTTTTTATCACTCCCGAAAGATGAATTTTTCAATTACAAAAAAACCACTTTTTTAAGTGGCTTTTGAACGGAAGCTCATTATCATCATACTTATAGGAGATGGTTTAGTGCTAGCAGAATAATGATAATGACAAGAGTACTATCACAAATACTTCTTAGAATAGTTTTCAAAAGGAAGATAGTTGTCAACGGTCTGTGATAGTGACTTAATTATGTCACAGTAATAGAAATAAAAATAGTTTGAAAATTTTACTGTTTTTAGAATTTTTTTAAATCTATAAATAAAAAATATTCTCTTAACGGTTATTATGGAACATGTTTTTGGCAAATACCTCTCTTAAGCAAGCGCTAAACTTACACTTCAAAGAGCTAAAATTCTCTCTCAATATTTTATTGAGACAGCTTTTCATAATGATTTCGTACTATCATTTTTCTTCTTTATTTACTTTATAAACGGCCTTTATTTATCTGCCTTGGTCTCCTGCTTTGAAAGTAATCAGCTTTCACTTAATTTTTAAGGATGTACTGCTTTCAGCAGGTTACTAAGGAAGAAAAAACAGTATTATCAATTAGCAATATGCCTAATTTCAATGGTAAACCAGAAATTTTATTTAACAATCAAAAGATATTATGAAAACACATATATTTTTGAAAAAGTATAATGATCCTATTTAAATACCATGAAGTATCCGGCATTTCTATCTATAGATGTGCTGATAGAATAAAAATCATATTTTAGAGAACTCACTTTACTCTTTACTAAATAAGTATAGTTAATTAAAATTTAATAATAAAAGGAGTTGGATTTATGAAAATAATAAAAAAAACCGTTGTAATCTTAATACCTCCCATTTTAAGTTTTTTTATTGCTTTTTTTGGTTTGTTTATTTCAAGCTATTTAGAGTCCATTTTTTATGAACAGTTATTTCCAAATTTACAAGGAAATCTATTTGTTAGCCTAATAATGGATGTATTCTTTTTTTTGATGATTAGTTTCCTTTTTATCCTTCTAACTAAAATAATTTATAAAGATATACGTATACTAGGTTTCTCCAAAAAGAATTTTTTTAAAAACTTTTTCTTTGGGTACCTTACTGGAGCTTTTATAATTACTTTTATTGTAGCTGGCTATGTCCTAGTCGGTGGTGCTGATTTTCAAGAGGTTTTTTCGAAATCTTCTTGGTCTAAATTACTAATAAGCATAGTGTTTTATCTAGCACAAGGATCACAAGAAGAAGTAATTAGCCGAGGTTTCGTATTAGGTGGAATTGCTAAAAAAACTAATCTTTTATGGGGAGTTATAGTAAGTAGTTTATTTTTTATGTTAATGCATCTTAGCAATACTGGAGGATTCACTCTAGAGTTATTAGATTATTTTTTGATCGGTATGGTTTGGGCTTTACTAAGAATTCTATTTTCTAACACCTGGGTAGCCGCAGCCTCTCATGGAGCCTATAACTTTTTTATGTCGGACTTTTTTGGTTTAGCAAACTCTCCAAAAGATAGCGAAGGCATACTTTTTCAAACTATCTACCATAGCTCAGTTGATTATATGAGTATAATTGTTTCATCTATTGTGTTGGTAATACTTATTATATTAGTATGGCGAAAAAGAAATATTCTTAATAAGCCACTAGAATTTGAGTGAAATGTTTAAAAACAGCAAAACTACAAAGTTAGACTGTTCAGCTAACTTTGTAGTTTTGCTGTTTTATTTCAAAATAGTTATATCCTATTAAGAATTTTTTAGCTAGTACTATACTTAGAGTTAACGATTATTACAAATTAATATTTTTTCTAAATATAAAATACTAGTCACATGTCTTGGAAATATTAGAAACAATATAGACTAAAACGTTGTATCTAAATTTGACTTATATAATACAATGTTGTATTATCTTTTTGGAAGCGCTTCTAAAAAAATCAAGAAAGAAGAGAGATTATGAATAAAAAATCAGTAATTATTAGTACCGATCCAGGCATAGATGATGCTGTTGCCCTTGCACTCGCATTATTCAGTGAGAATCTAGACGTGAAGTTAATTTGTCCCATTTTTGGAAATGTCGGCTTAGAATACACTAAACTCAATGTGGAAAAGTTACTAACACTATACAAAAAAAATCCTCGTGTTGTTTTAGGGAGTGCGCATCCCCTCCTAAAAAATGTGATCAATGCCAGTAATGTTCATGGAAAAACTGGAATGGATGGTTATCTATTCCCAGAACCAACTATTCACTGCGAACAATCATTAACAGCTGTATCGGCGATGCATGAAACTATTACCCAGGAAGAAAATAAAACGACAATAGTAGGCATAGGGCCGCTAACTGATATTGCTTTATACATCCATCTATATCCTCATGATTTAGATAAAATAGAAGAAATCGTTGTCATGGGTGGCAGCCTAGGAAGAGGAAATTATGGGGTATTATCTGAGTTTAATTTTGCTGCTGATCCGGAAGCTGCAAAAATTGTTTTTGATAGTGGTCTTCCCATTAGAGTTGCCCCCATGGAAGTAGGTCGTCAGGCAAAAATCATGCCGGAGGTTTCAAAAAAAATAAAGGATTTTGGAATAATAGGTAATATGTTTTATCAACTATTTTCAAAATATCGCAGTGGCAGTTTCGAAACAGGACTCAACATGTATGATAGTTTAGCTGTAGGTTTAATATTAAATCCAGATATGTTTGAGACTGTTAAAACAAGAGTTGAAATTGAAACAGTTGGTAAATTAACTACTGGTGCATCGTTAATTGATTTAAATGGGTATCTCAATCTCCCTGCTAATGCAGAGGTCGCTACCCACGTGGATCCAAATAAATTTGAAAAATGGTTCGTTGCTTCGATTGCTAAAACTTTTTAATAAAAGAAAGGTTGGGCTGTAAATGAATGTTTTATTGACTTGCTTCATTGGATTATTGGCCGTAGGAATCCTCGTTTATATGTTACTTAAAAAAAATGATATAAAGATGACTCTACTAATATTAGGTATACTACTGCTATATATTGCAATTTTAATAGGTGGACATTTAGAAATAAGTGAAAGTACTGGCACTTCTTTGTTAGATCCTTTTCAAGTTGTTGTTGACCAATTCACGAGTACGTTAGTAGGACCAGGCTTCGTTATATTGATTTTAGGAGGCTACAGCGCTTATATGAATCATATTGGCGCAAATAAAGTTACTGTACAAGCTTTAACAAAGCCTATTTCAAGGATTCGATCCATTTATTTCCTTATTCCCATCGTTTTTTTAATCGGAAATCTATTGTCATTAGTTATTCCAAGTGCTTCAAATTTAGCAATTATTCTGTTAGCAACTTTATATCCTGTTTTGCGATCTGCTGGAATGTCCAGATTAAGCGCAGCTGCAATTATTGGTACCTCAGCAACAATTGTACCAACACCATTGGGATCAGATAATGTAGCGATAGCATCTTTGCTAAATATCAATGTTACAGACTATGTGTTTAAAAATCATGCTATCGTTTCAGTGCCGACGTTACTAGCAATTGCTCTTGTACATTACTGGTGGCAAAAGCATGAAGATAAGAAGAGCAAAGAAACTTTATCTTATGAAGAAGAGCTAAACTTATATAGCTCCAGCAATTCTGATGAGGAGATCCAAGTTTCTTACTCAGGTATCAAAGCAATTGTCTATGGTATTTTGCCTTTACTACCGATTATCTTGCTTCTAATTGTGTTTATAGGAAATATTGTTTTAAATACCACGTTAAATATAAGTGTCCAGGTAGTCAGTTTAATTAGCTTTATGATTGCTGTTATCATAGAGTTCTTCAATCGTCGTTCAATAAATACCGTATTAAAAGAAACTAGTTACTTTTTTGAGGGTATGGGAAATGTGATGAATATCGTCGCATTATTAGTTTCTGCTCAAGTATTCGTTCAAGGCCTTACTTCGATTGGAATTATTGAGATTATACAAAAAACAATGGAAAATATTAATAGTGCAGGTATACTTTTACCGCTTGTAATGGTTGCTTTTACAGCTATTATTGTTTTACTTAGCGGTAGTGGAACAGCTTTACTATTTGCAATGATCCCTTTAATGATCCCTTTATCTAAAGCAGCTGGAATAGACCCTGTCGCTTTATCTATTCCAATGCAATTATCCGGCAACTTACTGAGAGCGGTTTCTCCAGTGGCTGCTGTGGTTTTGATTGTTGCTGGAACAACAAAATTGTCTCCCATGCAAATTGTACGCAGAACTTCTGTCCCAATGGTATTCGGAGTAATTTTATCACTAATACTATCTATCTTATTTTTTCAATAGACCAATGACTTTAGATAAAAGATTAGCCACAGTAAAAGACTATTTACAGATTAAAGCTCTTATTGCTGATGGAAAGCGACAAATGATAACAAATGGTATCAATCAATGGACTAATGTTTATCCTAGTTCTGGGACAGTCTTGAAGGATATTACAGAGCAACAATTATGGATTTACGGTCATCCTATTTATGGCTGCGTAACTCTTACAACAAGCGATTGTTCGTTATTGATCCAACGTCTAGTTGTTCATTCCTGTTACCAACGAAAAGGCATAGCTCGTATGATTTTAAAAGACATTATCACAAAGGAAAAAATCAGGCCCACTGTTCATAATATTAAATTAATTACGAATCATTCTAATTTTCCTATGCAAAATTTAGTTAAGGATCTAGGATTCCATTCTAAAAGAGCTTATATAATTCCTGGACGTGAACATTTTGGTGATTTCATTGAATTTATCTATCCTCTTTACTAAGTAAACAAGTAATATGTTAAAATTAATTATATACTTATGCGAGGAATGGTGAAATATGCATCGTACGCCAAAATATGTCCAAGTTTATAACCAAATTTTATTAATGATCAAACGTTCTCAGTTTCTTCCTGGTTCAAAATTGCCATCGGAAGAAAGATTGACTAGTGATTTTAATGTTAGTAGAGTGACATTAAGGACTGCATTATCTTTATTAAAAGAGGATGGAATCATTACTAGTATTCATGGTCAAGGCCATTTTGTTAATTTTACACACGCCCAAAAAAGCAAACAAGGTCTTCGCTCATTAAGTTGTCCTCTTTTAGAGAGTTTGACAGTTCCTATAGAACAAATTTCAAAAAAAGATGCTTACTATTTTAAGAATCCTAGTAGTATTTTTACAGATAAATTATTTGAAGTGAAAGATATTTCCTATTTCACTTTAAATGTATGGTATGTACTGGGCAATTCAAATATAGCAAATATTTTTTCTATTTTATTACCAGAGACAATTGAAAAATTCAACCTAAATCTAGAAGATAAAAATCAAATTATCCAATTTCTAGAAAAAGACATTTATGAAGATGTGAGTAATTCAAAGTTAACTATTACTATTTCTTCAAGAAATCCCGATAGTTTTAGAAGAGGGTTTGCTGAAGGCGAAAAACTGGTTTTGATGACTGAAGACTTGTATTCAAACACCGGAAAGGTATTGGCCCAGAATAAATATTATATTGCAGAAAGTTTTTTCAGAACATCTCTAGTCAGATATCGTGACATTCATTGAACATAAGGCTTGAATCTGCATCTATTGAAATCTATATCTAATTAAAAATTCTCCCTCCTAAGTTAATAGTTAAACTAACTTTTGAGAGGGAGAATTGTATCTATTACTTTTTGACAATATAAAACAGGATAGTGAATTTTCTCTAACTATGAAATCCAAGGTTATGTATCACTAACCTTTTCAGTAACAATGTAAGTAAGATAAAGGTTTATACTATTTTAAAATATAAATGCAATTCATAATTAATTTTCTTTTATTTGTTTCTCCCATAACTGTTTTGCTACAGGGATATTGCCTAATTCCGTCATGTTAGAAGGTAATATAATTGTATTTGTTTGACTAGAAACTACCTCTTTAAATGCTTCTATTCCTAAATAAGATAAGGATGTCTCATCGAGTTGACTATTTTTGATTGCTTCATTTAAGATTATTATTCTTTTTTTCTCTGCTTCAGTAATTTTTTCAATACGATCAGCTTCTGCCTCTGCGTCAATACGAATACGCTTTGCTCTTGCTTCTGCGTCAATTTGGGTTTGTTGTGCCCTTGCTTGTGCATCAATGGTCATTTTAGATGCATTAGCTTCAGCATTAAGTACCGCAGATGATTTCTCACCTTCTGCACGAGTAATCATTGATTCTTTGTCTCTTGAAGCTGTTATCAATTTGTTCATTGATTCAACAATTTCTTTAGATACTTTTATTTCCCCAATATTAATTCGATCGATTGCCAAACCATAGCCAGAAGTAATATCTTTAATTGAAGCAAACAAAGAGGCGTTAATTTCTTCAGTACCATTCAATACTTCATTTAGCTCCATTTTCCCGATAATTCCACGCAAATTCGATTGCGCATCTTGGATCATTGATACTACGGAATTTTCATTATCATAAACAAATGCTCGTACATCTGTAACATGATATTTGATAGCTTCGTCAATCTCAACCATTACATTATCTTTTGTAATAGCACTTTGAGGTTCTATTTCTAAAGGAATCTGTTTTAGCGATACTCTTTCTCGAACAGTATATAGTACTGGAATAAGAAAATGTAATCCTGGTTCCAGAATTTTCACATATTTCCCAAAACTTTCTACTACTTTTACTTCCCCTTGACGTACAACGACTGCCGTACTAGTCAATAACCATATAAGAAAAGCTGCAACAATTACTCCAACGATTATTTTCACAACCAACATTCTATATACCCTCTTCCATTTTCAAATAAACTATTATTCACTCTTGTAAGAAGCACACCGGACTGAACACCTATGATTTCTAGCATAGCATCTTTTTCAGGGACCCCTTCTATTACACGGTATTCTGTATAAGTACCATAGATACGAACAATTCCTAAAAATTGATTAGTAGCTGATCGAAAGTACTTTCCAATAACCTTGTTTTCTAAATAATATGTCATACTCTCCTCCTTTTCCTTTATTATATATCAAATACCTCCCAAAACTTATTTTTCTTATATAAATATTTTATTTAAAAATCTATATTATTAGGCTTAGGATTAAAATGAATAAGAAAGTAAAAAAGATGTTACTTTATATTTTTTAACTTGGTGCGACAATAAATGTCCACGTTAGTTCCCCTTCATACATGCCAATTTTATCTGAAGGATGTAAAGATAGATACATGTGTTTATCTAAACTAAATTCCTTATTACCTTTTCCTTCCGCAACTATTTGGTCTTGAGCATTAATAGTTATTTTTTTATTTCCCTTATTAAAGAGTATACGATTAAAAAGCTGCTCTTTTTTTTCATTTATTAATCGCTGATCCTCTTTCACTGATAGCTTCCATGTACTATCTTTAAGTAAACTGTTATCTGTTATATCTATACTTTGTGAGTCACTGGCAGTAATCAATTTGTCGACAGGAGGAATCTCTTGTTTCCCGAAATTAATAGCATTAGGAATTGAAATAGAAGGTCCCACATATTTTACAACTGTACTATTTTCGGAATATAACCCATCTATACTAGCCACTACATCTATTACTGTACCTGCTTTTTGTCTAGGGATAGATAATTGATAAATCCCATTACCGTCAACTTTTCCACTAGTTATTAAGCGATTATTAATCTTTGCTTCTATATGTGCATTCGGTTCTGCCGTACCCTTAACCTCAGTACTTTCATTTGTCAGTTCTTCTATAGTAGTTGGAGCTATCTCTTTTCTTTTCACATAGTCTCCTCCAGCTATTGTCCCGACATCCCCTGAATCAAAACTTTTTTGAAAATCTATGTTGTTAGATATCACGTTTGTAGTATGCTGAGCAGGCACGTACGTATCTAAAATAAATGAAGCCGTCAAAGGGCCTTTATAGGTTTTATCAGGATCTTCCGATAAAGAACTACCTACCTTCCAAGTATCTATTCCTTTAGAAGAAGAGAGACTTACTGAAGTTTTTTGCGTCCAAGCGCCTAAAGCGTTTCCTTTCCTGTTAGAAATCAAGAAATTAGAACCCTTTAATAACTCTAGCTTATTCCCTGTTTGTACCGTTGATTGATACCCTTCAGAAGTAACTTCCAAATTAGCTTGTTTTTTTACCACGATGCTACCATTACATAGCAGAATAGCTTCTTCATCTGTACCTTTTGAATATGCCTTTAGCGTAGCTCCTTCTTGTAAATTCATTTCTCCACCAGTAGCATCACTTCTAATAGCAGAATTAGTTTGGGAACTTATTTGCACATTGCCAGCAATGTTGATGGCTCCATTAGGCTTATACATGTACAAACCTAGTCCCGTAGCATTCATGATTAAATTTGAACCTTCTTCTATATTGATTCCGTCTCCTGTATAGATAGCATTAGCGCCAGAAGTATCATTAAAATAAACGTTTGCTTGCTTGTTTATGTTTATGTGCTTTCCCTGAAATACTTCTTCCGCAGTTGCCGCAGCCTCTATTTCTCCCTCTAAATTAGCTGTTCCAGCACTTAGATAAATAAACTGATAACCTGTTGAAGAAACATTAGTATAATCTACTGTGACACCAGGATATTCTGACCAAAATAAAGGATAAATAGGTTGATTGGTTAATTTAATATCGCTGATTTTACAATTAGCATTTTTTAAAGCTATGCCAATGCTTTGAAAATTCATGTCAATAATATGACCATTTCCGCAAATGTCCTTATTACTAGAAAAGTTAAACGACTCAAGTATCTTAATATCTTTATCCAAATAAATCGTACGAATATTTTTATTCAACAAAGCATCTTTGAATTCTTTATAATTACTTACTTTCACACTAGAATTTTCTTTTGAATCTTTAATACTCTCGCTATCGTCTGAAGGCATAGATTCACGACTATCCGATTTTTCAGAGTTTTGTTTTCCTTCTACTTTATTAATAGACTCTGAAGTTGGATCAGTCTCCTCTTTAGAGCCGCTTATTGTTTTGTTATTATTGGAATCTGATATTTCATTCTGGTTATTATCAGAATTTACTACTTGTTCTTTACCTTTCTTAGTTGGAAAGGAGGAATCTGAAATAGAAGAGTCGGGCTGGATATCTTCAGAACATACTATTATTGGTTCCATAACACAGATAAGTGTCAGCATAAAAACAATAGATATACCTAATAAAAACTCTTTTTTTAGTAAATGCCACATGTTTTCCCTCCGTTTTTCCTCATCCAGCCCACCCTTATTTTAATTTGGCGCATCTTCAAAATTCCATTTTAATATACCACTGTAGATGCCTACGTTATCCGAAGGCTGTAGTTTCAAATGCAGTTTATCAGATAGATCGACTTTTGCATTCCCGCTATCTTGCCAAATAATTTGTTCCGTAGAATTTAGATGAACTTCTTTTCCTTCATACGTAGTAAAAGACAATCGGTCATTAAGTTTGTTACCTTGGCTATTCATTAATGGGGTTTCTTCAGACAGTTTAATGGTCCATAAGCTCTTATCTAATTTGCTATTGTCTTCTACTTTAAAAATATTTCCTTCTTCTAGCGAAGAAACAGTATTCATGGATGGTATTTCTTTCACCCCAAAATTAATATCTTCAGGAAGTGTGAGTTGGGGACTTGGTTCTGTTTGAATCGTTCTTACTTCCTCTTGAGAAACACGGCCTTCTTCATCTTTTAAATAAAATGAGACTTGTTGACCCAACCATTTTTCTGGTGCTTTAAAATGGAAAGTACGATTCTTTACTGTTTTAGCCGCTTCAGAATATTTTTCCAAAGTTATTTCTTCTTTCCCACATTTAGCCATCAAATAAATCTTTTCGTTAGCTTTATGTGAAAAATTAAACGTAATTTCTCTATCTTTAGTGAAGCGAGATACGTATAAGGGATCTTCTTTATCTAGTAATTCAAATTGTATTGGCTCGCCTTTCTTATACCTATGAACAATCGTCTGTTCATCTGGTAAATAAAACCCTACATCTTCCTTCTCATTTTTTATAGGATAATAATCTTTTATTTCAGGATAATCTTTTGAAACATCATATGGAGTTGTGATGATTCCCTCTTTGACTAAAGGCGATTGTAAGATATTATCTTTCTCATCAAGAAAAGGAATGATTATTTTACCTTTGTAATTTACAGAACTTTTCCCTGATTGTTCTCCTAGTGGTTGATCATTGAGCAATGTCTTTATGTCGAATGATAATGGTAACTTTTCATCTTTAAGCAGACCGATGTCTACAGGATAATCCATTCCTTTCCAGTTTAGTTTAATATCATATAGCAGTACCGTGTCATATAAACGTTTGTCATTTAAATTGTTTATCACTAAAGCGACATTACCGTTTGGTTCATTGCTTATTTTAAACAAGTCTGTTAAATCATCACCATTGAGATTAGTTACTTTTGCTTCCTTAAAAGAATATTGATGGGTAGAATAAATTTTTTGTAAATTAAAACATAACTCCATCGATTTATTTTTTTCCCATTTTTCTATATTAGGAATCGTTTGCTGTGCTCTTAAATAAATGTCCTGATTTGCTTTCTCAAATGAAGAATCTACTCCGTAAGCTACAGGAAACTCTGGTTCAGCTAAGAAATCTGTTCTGTACTTTATCGAAGAAGTAGTTGAATCATTATTATGGATGACAAATTTTACGTTAGAAATTGGTTTTGTTGTTAGTTCCAAATCTTGTCTCGGATCAACTGCCCAAGCTCCTCCTCCTGTTGGGTTTTTAAAATATACCCAATAGTCATCTGGCCCTCCATCCCAAACATCATATAGAATATTCGTGGGATTATTAGCATACAGCCCTTTAATCAAAGTTGCAGGAGACAAAAAACCGATATATTTGTTTTGATTTAAGCCACTATAATTAAATGCAGTTTCCAATGTCAGAGGCTGATTATCCTCATCTAAAAAATCATAGGTTACAATCATTTCTCCGTAAATATAAATTCTTAAAAAATCATCTTTGGTTAAATAAATAGATCCCCCATTTAAGTTTCCTCTATTTCTTTCCAAAGTTATTAGTAAATTTACTTTTTTTCCTTTATAAAACCCTACATTTTTTACTAATGCTTTACTTTTATTAGTGTTACGATTAACTTCTATAAAGCTTGTATTAGCTATCCCTTCTATTGGCTCTACTGAAAGATCATCACTGTAGTGCATAATAAAAGTATTGTCAGCCGGTGTTTTTACCTCGTTTGCCCAGTGAAAATACCCCAACCCAGTTAAAGAATGTGGCGCAGCATCTACTTTTTTAGAGGTAAAAATTAAAATAACGCTAAAAATAAGAAATAGTAATATTAAATTTTTACTTCTTTTCATTTTTTCTCCACGTCCCATTGTGTTTTTTTAAATAGTAAAATAACGCAACACTTAATACTAAACTTATACCTATTAGACTGCTAAAAAAGTTTTGTTTATCATTTGTTTTAGGTAACAATTGGTTATATTCTTTTGGCGCAATCTGATCTAGCTTATCAGGTACAACTATTCTTTTCATAGGTACTACCTTATTAGTAGACTGGTAAAAAGTAATTCCTACTCTACTAGTTGTTTGATCATCAGCTGATGCAGACACTGGGATTGCTGCCCCAATCAGCAATCCCAGACAAATAATTGTTAAAATTTTTTTCATTTTTGTCTCCTTTCTACATCTTTTATACAATCATTTTTATAGAAAGTTATCCAAATCATCTATTATATATATGAATTATTCACACATTTTTTAAGATCGTTTCCCCACTTCATAATCTTAAAAAATGATTCGAATACTTTTATGGATTTTTTCGTCGTAACTTAGTAATATACCCAATTAAACTGATGATAATGATCAAACAAAGAACTAAAAGAATATAGAATAAAGAATGATCATTATTTTCTTTATTTACTTCCACTGCATCTTTGTTGAGCGTTTCGTCCTCTCCTTTGATTACGAATTCTTTATAGAGTGTCCATTTTTTACCTGAATCATCTTTTAACTGAATACTTAATTCATAGGTTCCTTTTTTCAGTGGCTCATTATTCAAATTAAAAGGAATCTGAAATTGTGTGCGTGGTGCAAAAGACACTTTTTGGTTGAATTCATGTAACGCTTCTTTTTCCCCTTTTTTCTTGATAACTGCATGTAGATCCATTTTGCTTTTAAGCACAGGCTCTGAATTTTCTAAATTGGCAAAAAGAGTCAAATAGCCATTCTCTAATCCGGGTTTAACCTTCGTTAAAGCAAATCCTGGTTCCACTTTTTTATCTGAACAAACCAGCTTTACACCGATTGTATATGCAAACTTATTCTTTAGACTAAAACCTTCATTTTTTTCTTCTTTTCCTTTTGTATCTTCATAGCAATAAAATCCTCCTAAAATGGTTCCTTCAAAACCTTTCTCTGGGATTTTCAATTGAAAGGTCACATCACGTTCCTCAGAAGGTTTCAATGTGATCGTCTGTGATTTAGAAATTAAATCTTGGAATACAGGTTTTCCCAATAACTTAGCCTCATGGTTAGAATAATCGATTGCTCCATTTTTATTAGTACAAGCATTATTGGCCTCTACCACTACTTTTATTTGTTTGGCAGTAGTGTTTTTCAATTTTAGTGATAAATCTTGTGTGGCGCCAGGTGTCACCTTTAGATCATAATAACTTGCTTCTGACTGCTGGTTATCTGGTAAAATGGCTTGTGCATCAAAAGATACCTTGTTTGAATCTGCGAATATGTTTGTAGACAAATAGAATAAAGCAAAGAATACTATACCAACAAAAAAGAGGGGAAAGCTTCTTCCCCACCCTTTTTGGACATTATGCTGGAGCATCAGACAACACCCAAGTCAAATCAGCTGTATAGCTTTGTGCTTCTACTCCAGCTCGTGGTACATGAAGCTTCACGCTTTCATTATGTCCATCTTCTCCTTCAAAAACTGCAGCAAAAGCTCCAGCTCCCTGTCCTTCTTTAGCATGCATCACATCTTGATAAGCTTCATTTAAATCAAATGTTTGATTGGCTAATTTAGGAGCTTCAGAAGTATTGTCTTTAGTTACTACCCGGCCATTTGTCAAAGACATCTTCGCTCCAGTTAGCTCTTTCCCATTTTCTCCAATAAATGGAGAAATGGTAACTCCCAATGTCCAGCCTTTTGCTCCTCCACGAGTATCGTTTACTTGTACATGCGGTTTTTTATTCAATGCATAGTAATCCGTATCTCCCTGTTGGATTTCTTGTTGGCCAAATGTGATATTAGATGCAAAGGGGATCGATAAAGAACCAACGTCTCCTGTACTTGGGTCATCATCGTGTGTGTCATCTGGCACAACTGGTGTGACATCTGTTCCAGATCCCTCCGTCAAAGTAACGTCTGTCTTATTAGTTGTCCCTGATATCATATCTGCAGAAACCATACTTCCCGAAGCAGTTACTGCTAACAAACCTAACGCAGCAGTTGTGATCATTGTTTTCTTCATTTTATAATTCCTCCTAAATAATAATAGATCTAATTTGATCCAAAATAATTTTGACACGTCCAGTACTTTTTATCTAGTTCAACTATTTTCCCAAATAAAGAAAAAAATTAGAAAACAAATGAGATAATTCAATCAAAAAGGGACTGTGACATGTAGTGTCACAGTCCCTTTTTCCGAATAAACGTTGTTCTCTTGCCAACTCCTCGGTCACAAGTCACAATATTCATCAAACATGAGAAGCTGTTTTTTGAAATTGTTCCTTGTGACTCGAAGATGAACGGGAGGCTCACGACCTCTTGGAAAACGGTGTTCAAAAGCTTGCATCTGCGGTAATAAGTCCAGCCAAGTTAAAAACATAAGAAGCTATTTTTACTTAGCTGTTCTTATTACTTGATGCAGGACAGTTTTTTCACAACCTCTCAATAAATGGTGTTCAATCAGCTGTCCCTCGGTATTAGCTCAAAAACGGCAAAATATGAAAAACTATTTTTCCGTTTGTTTCTCTAATACTCAGGACAAAACGCTGATTTCACAACCTCTTTTTCTTTTTTCAATTGATAAATCGTTTTCTCGAACAAACGCCAGTTTCTTTCGGTAGGTATATTTTTCATTAACAGTAATGGCGTTTTTCCAGTGTCGATGTAGTAATTAGAAATAACCAAATCTACTTCAGTTATATTTGTCCTGTAATCATAAAAAGCAAAAACATAAGAATGCCCAAAATACAGATTAATTTTATTCATTAACCATAACCGATGCGTATGGTGTAAATCATCTTGTATTAAAATCTTAATCGGTTTAACATTTGTTAAAAATAAATCATAATAATCTAACACATAATAATAATCCAAAAATAATTGTGCCCAGTTTTCTAATTTCTTTGATACATCCAAATCCGCATTTGCTTGTAATTCTTTTTTGAGTTTTTCCATTATGTGATAAGTTCGAGGTTCTTCTTCTTTCATTTCTTCGATATACGAACGATTAAAAAAAAGATCTGGATTACCATAAAATAGATAACTTCTTTCATGAAACGCAATAAAATTGAATATGAGTTCTGGATCCTTTATATCTAAAGAAAAACGGAACATGCTTTGTAAAACTTTCTCCAAATTCTCAACTGCTCGATAAGAACAAGTATTTTGTCGCTGATGTGCATATGCATGACTATTTTCATATATTGCATTTCCATCAATTACTCCAAAAGAATAAATTATTCGATAAAGGAAACACAATTCATCGCTGTTAAAAGAAAGATTGATTTGTTTTGACCACTTCTTCAAAAGATTAAAATGCGGATCATCTGAGATAACTGATTTATATTCATTATCTACTCGTACTTTTCTAAATGAACTTCTTTCTATATTAATGGCTAACCAAAAAGAAAATACACGTTTTTGAAAAATAGTTAACGTAATATCATAAATCCCCTCAAAAGCAACTATATACTTCTCTATTTCCTTTTGTTCGATATGAAATGGCCACCTATCACTACTTTCACGTGTAGAATTCCAATAGAAATAATAAAAAAAGCTACGAATGTTTGCCTCTGATGCATTCAATTCTAACTGAAATGGATGAAATGTTATATGATAACGCCTAAAATATGGAATTAAGAGCTTCGCATATCTGAAGACAGTAGATACACTAGTAAATTGCTCTTTAGCAAAATCATTTAGAACACTTCTAGGATATTTATACATAAAATCAATCAAATGATAATTATAGGAAGCTTTATAAAAATGAAGATAAATATTATAAATAGGAAAATCTTTCTCTTTTTTTATGAAAAAGCGTTTATTATCTCCATTTTTCAGAAGGATATTACCATTATATTGCTTAAATAAATCCTCTAGTTCTTCTATATAGTGTAAGACTGACTTCTCCGTAACATTAAGTAAATTTCTAAGTTCTTCCATTGCACACCAATTGTCTTTTTCTAACAAATAATCTAATAAAACTACTTTTTTGAAAGATGTTTTAGTTAAAAAAGTTTGCATCATTTCACCTCAATAAGTTACTTTTGTTTATTTTAATCAAAGAATAAACTTCTCTCGTTCGACTATAACTGATCGAACAAAAGAAGCCTTTTAATAAATATAATCTCACTTACATACATAGGCTAGTTATTTGCTTCTAGCTTATGATAAGTATATAAACGGATATCGATTTCATAATTGTTTTATCTTAAACATCATAGCTGTAATTGTTTTTATTTTTACATGAAGAATTATTATAATCTAGTTTAATTTTTTTCTGAAATATAGAATAAAAATAAAAACATCTTTTCATTTTGAGTTATTAATGGAGATGTAAATGATTAACAATATGTAATTTAATTTTTGATAAAGTCCATATAATTGTGTAAAAGATAAAAGGCCATGTAACAGCCCTTTTACGGTACAATGTTTTTAACCACAAAAACATACCCAGGAGGACGTTACATGACCCAAGTACATTTTACACT
>NZ_JAPRGK010000021.1:0-20496 GCF_035726465.1 Enterococcus sp. E4-150
AAAAATTTCTAAACAGAAGCCATAAAGGTTTTCAACAGGTAACCGATACATTAGTTTCAATGTTTACTGAGTAACTAATTATTTTGCAGGAGGACAATTTATTTACACAAAATTATTGACGCTCCCAAACTTTCAAATTGATTCTTTTTATTTATCATAAAGATATAGATACATAATCATTTTCACTTACATATATTTGAATATTAACTAAAAACAGCAAGAAAGAAGAGGATCAAATGTATTATGTAGAAGTAAAAACAAAAGGCGTCAAAAACAAACAATATGTGAAAGGTATCAGTAACGAATATCCTTTACTTGGTTCATGGAAAGAAGCTGCTCCTTTTTCCAAACCATGTGCCATAAAAATAAAGAACGAGCTAGAAAAAGAACTGACTTGTGGCAAAGCTGTTGTAGATATCATCGAAAAGTAAATCCAATGTATAGAAAGGAAGATCACACATGAAAAGCGACGTACAAATTGCTAAGATTATAGAATTAGAAGAAGAAGACGCAGTGTTGACAATTGAAAAAAATAAATGTTTGTATACCATATGATTATTTCAATATGTATCCTGGAATTGGAGATCTCGTAGAGCTATATCAAGATGAATCAAATATACTTGTCATTCATCATGAAATATAGAGACTTATAAAATTGTTTATTTTTATAATGTATCAGTATAGAAAGGAAATAAAACATGGATTATACTGTTGAATTTGACAGTGAACTACTTAAGCAATTTCCACAAGAAGAACATTTCATGTATAAAGAAGCAATTTCCCACAAAGTGACAGAGTATTTGGAGCATAATTTTTTTCGTATAAAGCCAGTGCGTACTCGTTCGGCAAAAGGAATATACGAGATGAAAGTCAAAATTAATAAAAAAAATTATCGCATAGCATTTGCTTTAAAAAAAAATCATGTGTTCATTTTTTATATTAGTTCGAATTTGCAAAAAATTGTATTTGATAAAGAGGTGAGTAAAAAAATAAAATAGCTGAGCATTGGAGGATAGATTGAGTGATACTAAGTCTATCCTCTTGTTTTTCTAAAGAACTAAGCTAGAATTTTTTCTTTTGTACGTTATTATATGTTATTTGTCATTACCAAAAAGCACCTTTTTCCTTCTAGTATCTATGACATAAGAAATACCACCCATTTCCTTTACTTGAACAAATCCTACTGATTCATAAAATTTTTTAATAATATAAGTCTTTGATTATTTAGTCTATCTCTTACAATTCTCCTGTAAAAATTCACTCGATTCCTTAGAATTCAGCTTTTCTTTTAAGATATAAGCTTTTTGATATACAAAAAAGGTTGTGATAAGATTTTTTCACAACCTCTAATTCATTTTAACAAGTATTAATTTTGGAGTTTCTACACTTGATCCAGGATTTCTATTGCCCGTAGTATGCATACTTTCCATGTTTGCGAAAATAATGTTTATCTAGTAAATATTGCGGGATTTCACATATATTGGGGTTGATCAGCTCGTTTTCTTTGGCCATCAGACAAATTTCATCTAAGATCAAACTGTTTTCTACTGCTTTCATAGGTGAATCCCCCCATGTGAACGGTCCATGTCCATAGACAAGTACTCCAGGGACTTCGTTTGGATCTAATTTTCTTTCCTTAAACGTCTCGACAATCACATTCCCTGTATGAACTTCGTAAGCTTCTCTTACTTCTTCTTTCGTCAATTGGCGTGTACAAGGAACCTTACCATAAAAAGCATCAGCATGAGTCGTGCCATAAGCTGGCAAATCGCGTCCTGCTTGCGCCCACATGACGGAGTGCGTGGAATGAGTATGAGTAATAGCAGTTATATCTTCAAAAGTTTGATACAAAACAACATGTGTGGGGAGATCTGAAGATGGTTTTAAGCTATCTTCTTCTATTATATTTCCCGACAAATCTGTTACCACCATTTGATCTGCTTGCATGCATTCATATCTGACACCGCTTGGCTTAATGACGATGACTCCTAGCTCACGGTCCACTTCACTCACATTGCCCCAAGTCAATTTGACTAATCCGTATCGCGGCAATGCCAGATTTGCTTCAAGGACACGTTGCTTCATTGCTGCAATTTTTTCTTCACAAGACATCATAGCCAGCCTCCTTCAATTTAGAACTTAAGTAGTCTTTTGCCTGCTGGATTTCTCTTCGAAAGTCTTGGCTTTTTTCACTCCACATTTCAATCAGGAATGTTCCATCATAATCTAGACGTTTCAAATGTCTTAATAATCCAAGAAAATCAACACAACCGCTACCAAAAGGAACATCTCGAAACTTTCCCGAGTATTCTTTTGTTACAGGGTAAGTATCTTTTAAGTGGATAGCAGTGATATAATCGATCCCTTTCTCAAGTTCTCGAGCCGGATTATTTTCCGGCCATGCGGACAAATTGCCTAGGTCTGGATATACTTGTAGAAAAGGGGAATGAATCTGTTCTTTGATTTCTAAAAATTTTGAAATGGAGTTCATAAATGGATCATCCATGATTTCCACGGAAAGAATGACGCCATATTTAGAGGCTTCCTTTACACTTTCTTTTATTCCTTCGATAAAGTCTTCTCTGGAATTCATTGATTTCTCTTCATAATAAACATCGTATCCAGCTATTTGGATTACTTTGACGCTTAGATTATGCGCCAAATGGATTGCTTTTTTCATTAGTTGTTTCGCTGCTTTTTTCTTTTCTGGGTCAGCAGAACCAAATGGAAATCTCCGATGCGCACTTAGACAAATCGAATGAATACGTACACCGGAGCTGAACATCTCTTCTCTCAGCTCAGCTATCTTTTCTTCAGACCAATTTAATCGTGCTAACCGCTCATCCGTCTCATCAATCGACATCTCGATAAAATCGAAGTCCATTTCTTTTACAAGGGAAAAACGTTCTTTCCATGAAATATCTTTGGGTAATGCTTTTTCATAAATCCCAATTTGAGCCATTTCCTTACCCCCAGATACGAATGATCTCATCTTTGAAGTTTTGTGCGGCCTTCATCGGATCATTTGCTGCTGTAATACCACGACCAGTGATAAAGGTATACACATCGATCCCTTCAAATAAGTGTAATGTGTGTGGATTTAATCCACCAGTTACAGAAACATTAAAGCCTAGTTCAATCAGTTTTTTGATCTTCGATAAATCTTTTTCACCCCAAGTTTCACCAGATAACAGCGCATCACGGCTTTGATGGTAGATTACCTGCCGGATACCGATGTTATGCCAATCCATGGCTTGTTCAAAAGTCCAATTGCCGTAGAGTTCTACTTGCAATTCACCTATTTCTTTTTGTGCTGCCTCCATAGTTGGAATCGTTGCACAACAAATGACTGTCATCCAGTCTGCTCCTGCTTTTGCAACATTACTTGCCACTGTTCCTCCAGCGTCTGCACATTTCGTATCAGCGACTAGTTTTTTATCTGGGAACATACTGCGAATACAGCGAATCGCTTTTTGTCCTTCCTGTAAGCAAAGAATTGTGCCCACTTCAATAATATCTACTACATCACCAACTTTCATAACATCTCCTAATGCATGTTCTAAGTCATTGTGATCTAACGCAATTTGCAAATTCGGCCTGCTCATCTTAGTTCCTTCCTTTACTTGTTTTTTTGGTACCACTTTGTTTCAGCAAATTTTTCACTGATTTCTTTGGCTGACATCACATTTTTGATGCCGATAACTGTAACTCCTTTTTTCTCTGCCTGAGTAAACATATTCAAAAAATTGACTGGCGTAAAAACTACATCGTATTGGCCAGCTGAACTTTTTCCCTCTGAAATGGCACAATGATGGATTTTGGTAATTGGTACGTTTAGTTCTTTCATTGCTTTTTCCACACTTCTCATCATCATCAAGCTTGTTCCTGATCCATTTGCACACGATACTAAAATTCTCATCTTAATCCCTCCATTATGAGTGTTGTCTAATCAGATTTTCTTTTATACTCTCTGCTTTTCTGCATATGTGTCATAGTCTTCTACAATCAAAAAATAACCCTCAGGATTTTTCCGATATTGTAACTGCGGAATAGCCAATAAACCAATGACAACTACGGCAATTCCAGCATAACCTAGGACTTTCATGATTACTGTAAACAATGGCCAAGCTGTTGCCCAGTCGAACATCCCGATATAACCACCATATGTTGACATCCCAATCCATGTAGCGAATAATGCTGAACCGCCTACTTGTATGATTCCTGAAAGAAACGGGAACAGGCAAGCGGCTTTGAATCCACCTCGGTTATTGGCATAAACTGCTATAACGGCATTATCAAAGAACAACGGAATGAAACCGGCTATGACGATCGTTGGTGATTTCAATAAAATCAGTAAACCAATCATCAAAAACTGTCCCAAAGCACCAAACAAGAACCCAATCGTTACCGCATTTGGCGAACCAAAGCCAAAAGTAGCAGCTACGTCAATTCCTGGAACAGCTCCTGGTAAAATCGTGTTTGAGATTCCTTGGAAAGATTGAGTTAGTTCATCGACGAATGTCCGAACACCTAATTGCAAGATCGCCAGATATACCGCAAAATTTAAAGAAGTCGTCATAATGTAGAATAAGAAACTCTGTCCTTCTTGCATGAATTGCGCTTGAATCAAATAATCTTTGCCTAGTACAATCAGAATGATCCCAAAGAAAAATAGCATGAGTAACGAAGTAGCAACCATATTCTCATTGAAAATCGACAAGAATCCTGGTAATTTGATATCTTCAATTTTTTTGTCTTGCTTGATTGATCTATTTTTCTTTTCATCCCGCTTTTTCATCCACTCAGCTAATTTTGCAAATATAAAGATTCCGAACATTTGCTGATGTGCCACTGCAAATCCGGCACCTTCTGTCAATTCCTGCGTGATTCCTACTGTTAAGTTAGAAGCTACTGCCCAATAACAACCTAAAATCAGTCCCATAAAAATCAATACTTGTATCCTACCTAGATCAGGAAAGCAAAACAGTAAAATCCAAAAAGCGGTAGCTGCTTGTTGAACCTGAACGTTTCCGGTAGTGAAAACGGAACGCAGTTTCGTATATTTCTGAAAACGGACTAACAAGATATTTAAAACAAATGCAATCAGTAATAAAATCATCACATCTCCAAAGGTACGGCCAAATGTCTCCATTAATCCAGCATCCACAGCATTTTGTCCAAAATAAGGATCTGTAACCATGGCATCCAAATTGAACCGTTCCTTTAGTCCAACCAAGATTGGCCGAAAATTATTGACCAAACCACCAGAGCCAACAGTCAAAATAAAGTAACCGACCGTTGCCTTTAAGAATCCAGCGATGCATTCATGAAGCGGGCGTTTCAGCAAAATATAGCCTAATAACACGATAAAACCAATCAGGTATGCTGGCTGCGTCAAGATATTTGTTGCAAAATACGTCCAAATGCTTAACAAAAATTCCCCCATCTTTTTTCTCCTCTATCAATTAATTATATTCTGCCATCACAACTTGGTAATCATCGATGGAGTTCGTAGAGATGAGACGCTCAACCAATCCATCTGTCATTAATAATTCGGATAATTTTTGGATATTTTCTAGATGTTCTTCTGGATCTTTTGCTGCGAGTGTAAAAAACAAACTAGCCGTTTTCTCCTCATTCTCCCCTTCACTTTCAAAACGGATTGGCTGTTTCAACTTGGTAAATGAAATAGCTGTTCCAAAAACACCATCACTTTTTTCTGAAGAATGCGGCATTGCTACTTGAGGTGCGATCACAATATAAGGACCGTATTTTTCTACACAATGGATGATCTCCTCCACATACGTTTCATCAATAATTTCCTTATCGATCAATACAAGACAGCTTTCGGCGATAGCTTCACGCCAATCCGTGGTTTCTTTATCTGGGTAATGAATCAATTGATGGTCAAAAAAGTATTTCAGCAAGAAACTCCCCTTCTTTCTTATAAAAACGACGGAAACGGTGTATCATTTTCAATCGAGAAGACATCTTCAAATCCTCGATAAAAATTAAACTCAAGATCATCTTTGTTTGTCGGATAGATGAATTTCCCGCCTACTTGCCAGATATAAGGTTTAAATCCATACTTCAGGCGATCCTTTTTGAATTTCCAAATTTCAGTGATCTCTTTTGGATCAGCCATAAAATTAGACCAAATATCGTAGTGGACAGGAATCACTACTTTTGCGTTCAATGACTCCGCCATGCGCAGCATATCAACAGAAGTAACTTTGTCTGTTATCCCTCGTGGGTTTTCACCATAGGCCCCTAAACAGACATCGATTTTGTGTTCACTACCATGTTTGGCAAATAAATTGGAGTAATGTGAATCTCCTGCATGATAAAGATTCCCTCCTGATGTTTCGAATAAATAGTTTACTGCAATTTGATCCATCTCCTGAGGCATTTTTCCTTTTAATACCTCTTCTGGATCTTCACAAGTGACCAACGCTGTCCGATCAAACGCTTCTAAAGCTACTACATTGATGTCTTTGATTTTGACTGCATCACCTGGCTTTACTGTAATCGTTTTTTCTTCAGGAATTCCCCATTTTTGCCACGTGCGAACCACTTCTTTTGGCCCAATGAATGTTGCTTCAGGACAATTTTGATGAACTGCTGCGGCTGTATGGATATCTAGATGATCGGAATGGATATGTGTAACGATTAAAGCGTCTACATTTTTTATCGCAAAAGGATCGATTACGAAAGGCTGAGTACGTAAATTAGGCTGCATATTTTGAACGCCACTCATACGCATCATCTGATGGCCTTTTTTCATCATGCCATTCCCATGACTACGTTTTCCCGTCCCACACCATAGATCACATAAAATATTCGTTCCTTCATGACTTTTCAGCCAAATTCCCGTACAGCCCAGCCACCACATAGCAAAAGTTCCAGGATCCACTACTTCTGTTTCGATTTCTTCATTCAAGTATGTGCCCCACTCAGGAAATGTTTCTACTAACCACTTTTCTTTTGTTACTTCATTGACAGTTTTACTCATTTGCTTGCTCCCCCCATATCGTTGTTCCAACTTACAAGTAAATATTAATGTGTATCAGCATCCATGAAAACCCTTTTATATGACCGTTTGTTTTTTATATGATTTTCTTTCAGTAATCAATGATTGTTTCAGTATAATAAAGACAGATATGAATGTTTAAATGAACAACTAGTCAAATAAATCCATGGATCAAGATGTCCCTCAGGAGGCAAAAGTCATGAAAAACTCACTTGTCAATATTGAAAAACGTCAAAAAGAAATTTTGGAACTGCTTCAGCAGACTGAACAACTATCAACTTTCGAATTAGCTGAATCCCTTGATGTATCTATTAGTACGATACGAAGAGATTTAAATTTATTAGAAGAAAAAAACGAGATCATACGCAATTACGGTTATTGTTCTTATAATTACAAAAACCAGACTGATTTTGATCAATCTGGTCCTGAAAGGATTAAACAAGCGATTGCCAGAGAAGCTAGTAAATACATTAACGATTATGATACGCTGTTTATCAATTCTAGCTCGACTGCGTTGAAAACACTGGATTTTCTTCAATCTAACCATTTGACAGTCATTACAAACAACGTGAAAATCAATTACTCTCCGCACAAAGATAATTGTAGTTATATTTTAACTGGTGGAGAGATGCGCTTTCCAAAAGAAGCACTAGTGGGCGACATCGCATTAAATACGATTTCTTCAGTCAATGCAGACATTTGTATCATTGGCTGTAGCGGAGTCGATGTAGTACATGGGGTCACAACAAAGATATTAAATGAATCAACGATCAACGAAATGATGGTCAACAAGACAATCAAATGTAAGATTTTAGTCGCTGATCATCGAAAAATCGGACTGACATCAAAGTTCAAGATTGCTGATATTTCAGTCTTTGATTATTTGATCACTGATAAATTTTGTTCTGAAAAAGTATTAGAGGAGATCAGAAATACGGGGATAAAAACCATTCAAGTAGATTCATTTTAAGAACCAGGACGTAAATATGTAAATAGGATTATCAAAAAAATGAATAACAAATTTATCGATAAATGAAAAACACGCTACGCTCAAATTGATAAAGGAATCCCAAGATGTATCCATCCAATCGATACCATCATAATCTATTGCTTCTTTTATAACCGTTATATGTTGCCTAAATAGGAATCAAACAATATCGAAAAAAGGAGGTATGACAAAAGTCACACCTCCTTTTTTCGAATAAACGGTATTCAAATCAGAACACTGATTTCACAACCACTTTATTTCAGGTCGTTTTCAATCACCTTTACCGCGTAATCATTTCCGTTGAAACGCGCTATTTTTTTTGCGTCCATATATCTTTCTAAATAATCATCTTCTCCTAATTGCTTATGGCAAGAAGCAATTTCATAAAGCAAGTATTCCAATGCATAAGTCGATTTATGTTTCTTATTATACTCAATACCCTTCTCACATAATTGGATTGCTTTATCATAATCCTCGATTTTACGGTAATAGGTGGCGATATCATAATATACAATGCAGACCATCAGATTATCAAAATCAGTCTCACTCAATATTTTAAGTGTACGCTCCACATAAACTTTCGCAAAATCTAATTCTCCTTTTGACAAGTAGATCATTGCCACGTTTGCAGCTGCTTGTAAGTGATGGATATCTGTTTCGGTCGTTTGTTCCAACACTTGATTAAAATAAAATAATGCTGCATCTGTTTTTTTCGCATAAAGATGATCAAGCAGTCCTTGATAAAATAAAATTTGATTTAAAAGATCAGAATTACTTACTTTTTCCTGATCGATCGTTTGTAAAATTTTATAAGATTCTTGGTATTTTGATACAGAATTCAATGATTGAATCTCATTTATTTTTTTCCTGATTTTGTCTTCTTCTGTTTCTACTAATATATCGGAGATCTCGACATTCAGCTTTTTGCAAAGCGCACTTAAGATATTGATGCCTGGCGACATATTCTTGTTTTCGATATTGCTGACAGTTGCTTGTTCACAAATGCCTTCTGCTAATTGTACTTGTGTTAACCCCTTTTTCTTTCGGTATTCTTTTAGTAATGCTCCATCTACTTTAATCAAAACAATTTCCTTCCCTTTAAAAAATTATTTCTCCTTTATATCATACACAAAAAAAAGTTCTAAACAACCAAAAATGTTTAGAACAGAATAAAAATTTTAATTTTAAAATAATATCCAAATTAAATAACTGGCGTATCTGCTCCTTGATTTCTTTTTGTGTTATCTGAATAATTATCGTTTACAGTTATAACACATAGTGAAAATTGTCATGGCGAGAAAGTCTAAGAATATTTTTAAACATAACTATTTCTTTCTTACGTGTGTATAATGACGACAGCACACCTATCAATTAATATAATTATTTTATTTTTTTATGTTCTCAATCATCATGTTTATTTTTAATGACACAACTTCTCGTATTTATCTGGCACAACATATAAATCGATCAAAAAATTGTTGCGTGTTTTTTTGAAAATTGGAGTTTCAACTTGATTACAAAATTTAAATTTAGAAGTTGTGAAAACAGCGAGAGACAGTTTAATATTCAAAATATACATAGGCTGTGTTTTTTAGTATACTAGTAAGAAACGAAGGGATAGACTCATTCCAATAAGGAGGATTTCATGAAGACAATTCTTTTTGCTCCTGCAGTATTCAATTTAGCTGAGACAACACGAATGATTGAGGTTGCCAAAGCTATGAAAGACCGTTATTACTGTGTATTCTTTGGCTTTTCTAAAACTTTTGCTCCTTTGATCACAGAAAGTGGCTTTGAGTATCATTTACTAGCGCCGATCCTTACGAAAAAACAAGAAGAACAAATCATAAAATTTGACCAGTTGCGTACACTTAAAAACCCTTTTACCAAAGAAATGGTTGCCTCTCGTATCACTAGTGAACAGAGTCTGATTGCTAAGTTTGAGCCTCGACTGATTGTGACAGGTTCGAATGTGACAATTTTTTTATCGGCCCGCAGTAAAAAGATTCCTTTAGTATATGTTAAACCCTATGCTTTGAGTGAACCTTTTTTTCAATCAGAGCATGCGCTGATGCCTCACGAGTTACGTTTCTTCGGCCCTTTAAGCAATCCCCTTTGGCACTGGACAAAAAAGCGTATAGTAAATACCCGATGGATCCCCAATGCCTTCAAACACGCTGCACAAAGAGAAATGCTTCCTTTACCAAAAACAAGTTTACAAATGATGGATGCTGATCTAAATCTCATCACAACGCCTAAACTATTTTTGGAAGAAGAACAGCTGCCGGAAAATTATCGAATCGTTGGTCCAATTTTTGCTAAGCTCAGTACTTCCTTGCTTGAAGAAGTGCTAACTTTTATACAGCGAAAGCAACAAGAAAGAAAACGTATTATCTATTTCGCAATGGGTAGTTCAGGCAATCCGCGTATGTTACGCAAAATTTTGTTCTTCTTACAAAAACAACCGGATCTAGCGGTTATTGCACCTATTGACTATCTGCTTGATGACATTCAATCTGACTCAGAAGATCTTTTAATAACAGAATATCTGTCTAGTCATCTTTTGCATGAATTCATTGATTTTTCTTTTATCCACGGCGGGGAAGGGACCGTCCAAACTGCCTGTGAATCCGGCAAACCGTTTATCGGTGTGGGGATGCAATTTGAGCAAAGCTGTAATATTGACTATTGTGTAAAATACGGAAACGCAATCGCCCTCACAAAACCAGTGACTGAAAGAAAACTGCAGATTGCTCTGCGCGAAGTTTCTTCACCCAAGATTCGTCAGCAGGCACGCACGCTGCAAGCCGTTTTTCCAATAAATGGTCCACAACAAGCAATTCAAGAAATCGAAACCTTCCTGAGCAACCACCAAATATAGTTTCAAGTAGAAAAAGCTTTTTTAATAGAGACTCATCAGTAATTTCGCTATTCGAGACCCAGACAGTGAAAATACAAAAAAAGTAAATAGTGGATTGAAAAGTTAGAGTTACTTAAATTACGGTGTCTAAAAAACACAAAAACATCCTTAAAATAAAAGATCTGACGCTATCCAAATGAGCATAGGTAGCGTCTGCCATTTATTCTTAGTCAAATTCTTTGACACCTTTCTCTGGTTGGATCATCTCAACGTTTCTTCAAAAGAAAGACCATAATAATTAGGCAAATACATTTTCTTAAAATGTGTCATATAGATCTAGAAGCATCGCTTTGTAGAGATTTGTGCTGCTAGTCCCCTCAACAATTACTAAATCAAATGTAGGATTTACCACTTTATCTTTGATAATCAACCTCCCTCTTCTGTTGAGACAATGATCTCGCAATCCGATGCATACTCCTATATAAACTGCCAGCAATCCCCACATGCTGAGTAGATCATGTCAGAATGTTCTATGTCGTCAGCAACGATACACTAAAAGTCACGTTCACCATGACTGATTGCTATTCCCAGCGCAATTATTTCTATACACGTTTCATGATTTGAATAAACACTCTCATCATACATATTACCATTCATACACCATACTGCAGCCCCTACTATATGGTTGTAAGCTCCCAAATCTATATTTGACTTGATCACTTTGGTAGTAGATCGACTAATTCTAAATCCATTGCTGATAAAATTTTCATTTTTGCCTCCTTCTTTCTGCCAAAACAGTTAAAACAATAATAATCTTTATGTAAAAAAGGGCTGTGACAAAAGCCTTGTCACAGTCCCATATTCCGAATAAACGGTGGTCAAAAGCTTGCATCTGCGGTAATAAGTTCAACCAAACGAAAAATAAGCCAACATTTCACAAAAATTTAAGAAGCAATTTTCGTAAATTTCTTCTTATTTCTTGAAGCTAACCACTTCTGTCACAACCACTTTTAGAACATTTAAAACTTCGATGTGACAAACCACCTATGCTGCTCGATCATAAAATTGATAGCAAAAATTCCACAAAGTACATATGTCCCCCATGAAAACAAAACATTCATATGCGGTACAATGATCTTTGGAAGAATTACGATCAAAAATGATGCCAGTGCCCAAATCCATCGATTGATTTGAATATGATATGCAGCTAGCATATTCAATATAAGGTGACTAGCCGTTAATAAAAAGATAAAAACAAAAAATAAAATCAGCCAATACATTGTTTCCCACCTTCTAAAAACCAAACTTAGACAGTTTGGACTTCGTTTTCTCCACGACTTTGTTCATCTGACAGCATCTTTTTATCATAAGCTTTTACAAATGGATAATAGATAATAAATGCTATCAATGTGTTGATCATGATCAAGATAACAACACGCCAGTCATTTCCTGCTGAAAGATAACCGCCGATTGGAGCTGGTAATGTCCATGTTGGCAAAACAGTAAATCTATTGACCATTTCTAATTTGACTGCAAAATAACTGATAATAGTCAAAACTAAAGGAACTAAGTTGAACGGGATGAACATGTAAGGATTCAACATCATAGGAGCTCCAAAAATCATGGGCTCATTGATATTGAAGATACCAGGAATAATAGAAAAACGACCAACCTCTTTCAAGAATTTTGATTTACAGAAGAATATAAACAAAACAGATACCACGATCGTCGCTCCTGCACCACCAATTGTTACCGTCCATTGATAAAACTGTTCAGGAGCGATATAGGGTAATTGGGTGGCAGCTGTACCATCTGCCAATGCCTTTGCATTCTCATCCAACATGATCAGCCACATTGGACGAACAACAGCCCCTACAATACTCATACCATGGATACCAAATGACCACAACAAATGGATCAAAAACATTGGTAGTAAAACACCAAGCAAATTATTCCCTAAAATATTGGTTAAAGGCTCGAATAACGATAATAAGGTAGCGTTTACATCAAAGCCCGCGACGCTTCGAATCAGCCAAGTAATTGTTAAAATGACTGCACCTGGAATCAATGCCTCAAAACTACGGGCAACAGCAGGTGGCACTTGTTCTGGCATTTTGATAGTAATATTGCGATTTTTAAAGAAACGATATACTTCCACTGCAAAAATCATAGATAAGATCCCCGTAAACATCCCAGATGCTCCCAAAGAACTCATAGGTAAGACCCAGCCAAGAGGTGCCTCTTCAGGAGTTAAAACGTTTACAGGAACTTGTAACATAAAGAACGTTCCTAAAGATAATATACCACCTGTCACACTATCTAATCCATATGATTTAGCTAGATCCGAACCCATAACAAAAGTTGCATAAATAGCCATCAATCCCATCGTCATCCTAAAGGGTAAAACAATCGTTGCCGAATAAGGGGCAATAAATTCATTCCATCCAGGAAACGGTAAATTGATAAAGACCATAAAAAATGTCCCAATCAAAATCAATGACAATGTTGAAACAACCCCATTACGAATTGCTAATAAATGACGCTGTGTACCAATTTTTGCCATTGGTGGGACAAGTTTCTCTTCGACCCATTTCATCAGCTTTTCCACTAAAACCACTCCTTTTCAATAAAATATGAACCATTCATTGCATGACAACGCAAAGAATGTTCATAACTAATTATATAATTAAGAAATTTTATTTCAATATATTCTCTTAAATAATCAAATTTATTTTTAAGAATCCTGAAAATAAGTTTTCTAAATCATAGGAGCAACAAAAAAATTCGATAATTAACAAAAATCAAAATGATTAAATCTAGTGATTGAAACATATCATTTCAAAAAAATTTTGTAAATTCACCCATAAATATCACCCTATTTAACTTTTTTCATCGTACACTAAAATTCAAAACAACTATCTTTAATCTTTACTTCTTGGTTTTGTTTTAATAAATTTCCTTCAAAAATGCCTGGAGAAACTACAATGATCACCGTATCTTTTTGTGCTTGCTCCAACTTCTTCAAATCTATAATAGCTAACAGTGTCCCTTCTTTTACCTCCTGGTTACTTTCAACCCGTATCTGAAACGGACTTCCTTCGAGTTCAACCGTATCTAAACCCATATGGATCAGTATTTTTCTGCCAGATTCACTTTCGATCGTTATGGCATGTCGGGTAGGAAATATATTATCGATTATTCCTTTAACTGGCGCATGGATATATCCATCATGATTCGTTATAGCGTATCCAACTCCTATCATTTTTGAAGAAAAGACCTCGTCTTTTACTGCTGTTAATGGAATAATTTGACCACTAGCTACAGCTTTTAGAATGTTTCTTGTTTTAAAGAAATGCACTTTTTATCACCTCTACTTTAATGCTGGCCAATATTTTTTGTTTACTTTGATCATTTCATCTAGTATTTTTTTTGCGACTCTGGCATTTGGTACGGTTTGATTCAATGTAGATGCTTGTAAAGCTTTTTGATAAGAACCTTCAAAGTAAGCATCTACTAGTAACTTCTCTGCTGCAACTTGTGCCTCCATCAATCCTTTATGAAAATCACTGATTGGTTTTCTTAGTGTAATTGGCTCCACACCAGTTGCACCAACATATGCCGGTATTTCAACAACTGCATCTGACCGTAGATTCGGAATCGCCCCTTGATTAGGAACGATTAGCATAAAGCGACGACGATCATCATTCAACAAGGAAATAGCTATATCGACGATATATTGTCCATGCTCCCCAAAATTAAAGTTCAATACTTCTTCCACAATACCGCGGCGTATTTTATCAGCCATTTCTTTGGTATTTTTCTCTCGTCCATCCATGACCATATTAGCACGTGTATACTCTTTGTCAGTATGCTCAACGACCATATCAGGATATAAGTAATACTCTAAGTAATTATTCGGGATATTACTTGGAAAATTTTTCGTGATGACTGACATCATTTGAAAGGTTTTTTGCCAAGTTTTGTCTCCTATATTAAAATCGGCGACTTGCATTTCTTTTGTTATTAGTTTTTCAATAATCTCTGGCATAATTTCTCGTTGCAATTCTTTATCATAAATCGATGTATACCAGCCAAAGTGGTTTAAACCATAATACGTAACGATCCAATTCTTACGATCATAACCGTAATTCACTGCAATCGTTTCTTCAATTGAAATAGTCATATCACAGGCATTAATCATTTTTACATTCGGATATTTACGACGAACAGCTTCAGAAACGATCGACTCTGGATTTGTATAATTCAAAATCCATGCTTTGGGGGCATAGTCTTGTATATGATCAACAATTTCCAATAAACCTTTGATTGAGCGCATCCCATAAGCAAATCCTCCGAGTCCACACGTTTCTTGTCCTACTAATCCATGTTTAAGTGGAATCTTTTCGTCCTTTTCTCGCATCTCCAATCCTCCAACACGAATTTGGGAGAAAACAAAATCGCATCCTGTAAAAGCAAGCTTTGGATCATCCGTTGCACGAATGCGAATATTTGAAAAACCTTTTCTTTTCAGCATAAATTTAACAATCAAGTACATATCCATATTTCTTTCTTCATCAATATCATATAAACGTATTTCAGATAATGGCAACCGTTTTTCATTGTTCAAAATGGCTTGAACGATTCCTGGTGTATACGTACTCCCGCCTCCAGCTATAGTGATAATCTGTTTTTTCATCATCATCTTTTCCTTTCTATTCTTCTAATAATTTATTGAATTCTGCCATAACATAAGTCACTTCTAAGCCGATGATAATTTGATAATTTTTTTCAGTTGGTTTAATGATCCCGCTTATCCCTAATTGCTTGATTCGCTGTTCCTCGACCATGGTGGGATCCACTACCTCTACCCGTAGGCGTGTATTACAACTATAGACATCCAGGATATTGGCTTTTCCTCCAAACGCTTGTAGCATTTTTGTTGCCATATATTCATAATTTTTACTTGCTAACCCTAACTCTGTTTCTTCTAAAGTTGCTTCATTGCCAAACTCTGCCTTAGCTTCACGTCCTAATGTCTGAATGTTTCTCTTATTGATCAAATAATAAAAAGTAACGTAATACAAGGCAAAAAAGAAAATTCCGATTGGAAGAATCAAAATAGCATTGGTAGCGATTCGAAAATTGATGAGATAATCAACAATACATGCTCCGAATGTAAAACCAATTCGTATATTGAATAAGTAACAGACAATCCCTGCTAAACCGGCAAAAAGTGCATGGATCACGTACAACATAGGAGAAAGAAACATGAAACTAAATTCAACAGGCTCAGTGATATTTGCAATAAATGAAGTTCCTGCACCGCTTCCCATGATTCCTTTGACCATCTCTTTATTTTCTTTATAAGCTGCTTTATAGATAGCTAGACATATAGCTGGTATACCAAACATCATTACTACAAAAAAACCTGATAAAAACAGTCCAGCCTGAGGATCTCCGTTGATAAAGCGTGTCATCTCTCCTCTGAAAACTTCCTTGCTAGGAGATGTATAGCTTCCTAAATCGTAATAAATATACGTATTCAACACATGGTGCAGTCCAAAGGGGATCAGCAAACGATTCAAAAACATAAATATCCCCACACCTAATGCCCCCATATCAACGAGTAGTTTTGCAAAATTATCAATCCCAATTTGGATGAGCGGCCAGATAAAGCCCAAAAAAACAGCTGCGATTGTTTGTAGAATCATCACCATAGTCAATGGGAATTTTTCGCCCGCAAAATAAGAAAAAACTACTGGTAATTTTTGTTCTTTAAAGCGATTATACGTCCATGCCGCTACTAAACCGGAAATAATTCCACCAAAAATCCCCATATTCACTTCTGGGTCCATAATTTCTAAGCCTTTTTTCAAGGTAGCAATCGCTAAAAAACCAGTAAGTGCAGGTATTCCTTTGTCCTTATTTTTGACAAAACCGATTGCAACTCCTATAGCAAATAAGATATCCAAGTTTCCAAAAACGGCATTTCCAGCTGCACCGATTACTGGGATGTTCAGCATATCATCAGCTGATAAACGCATGATCAATCCCGCTAATGGCATCGCTGCAACTGGAAGTAGCATCGCTCTTCCAAGTTTCTGCACATTTGATTTAACATTCATTTTTATTCCTCCTCTATTAAATATCCTCATATGTTACTAACTCAATCAAAGAATCATTTTTCACTTTTTGAGCAAATGCTGAATGAATTAAAAATTCGACTTGGTGGGTACGAGGATACACAAAACTTGAACCATTTAACAATTCCTGATCCAAATACGCTGCGTGACACATGACTTCGATCGTTTTATCTTCTCTCAATATCATGAGTAAACTTGCCAAATATTCTTCCACACTCGTATTGATTTGTCGTTTTTTTTCATCAGTTTCTCCTACGACATCGAAACAAGGCTCAAAATAATCGACATGACGAACTTCATCTTTTCGTTCAAAGTTGCTCCGAACCGGCAAATCATATTTTTTTGCTAATGTAACAACTACCTCCTGATTTTCATCCAAAGTATGAGTATGATGATGACTGTCTAAATGAGTTGGTATGATCCCCGCATGATAAATTTTTTGAATCTGAGCATTCCATTCCTGATACAGTTGATCTTTGTCAATGTTAAATGAATGCTGATAATAAGATAAGGATCTGAACTCTCCGCTTTCGATAAGAGTATCGACAGTTTTGAGAAGTGGTTTGCCACACGTCAATGTTAAATGGACTCCTACACCTAGCCTAGGCATTTCCTTTCTTAGTTTCACAGCGTGCTCGAAACCCGGCATATTTGCCATCAATGTAGTTGATGTCAAAATTCCTCGCTGATAAGCATCCATAATCCCATAATTCACACCATGGCTATAGCCAAAATCATCCGAATTAAAAATCACTTTTCCCATTTCATTCTCCTTCTTTTTTCTACTAAAATAGGCGCAACCAAATAATCATAGTCCATTTACTATGTGTCATTTGGTTGCGCCTATAGATAGTTACGCCCTTATTTTAATAGATTCGTGCTAGATGAATTGCCAAATAGATGATTTCATTTTCTTGAATGGCAAGTTGAAATTGCTGTTCGATGATATCTTTAATCTTTAGTGCTGTACAATACGCTTTGCTATGTTTAAATGTTTCAGTAAAAAAACCAATATTTTCTACTGGCGTTTCTTCCTGATAAATCAAGCGTTTAACCAGGAATTTGATATGAACCATTAAGCGATGATAAGTCAGTGATTCTTTATCATAAACGTTTGAATAGGATTTTTCTAGATGGGACAAAATCGTGGTCGTCATTTCTACTATTTTTAAGCTCTTTAAACTATTAGGCTCTCCTAGCTCAGCATTAATGATATGCATAGTGATGAATCCTACTTCATTTGACCCTAACTCGGTTTGATATCGATGATTGATTCGCTCGACCACTTCTATTGCTATATCATATTCATTTGGATAAAGGAATCTCATTTCTGGCAACATAATTGCTGTGACATCTCTATCTTCTCTTTTTCGTTGAATAGCAAAATAAATATGATCTGTCAATGTAATATAGATATTTGAATCTAATGGAGAGGAGATCCTAGCTGTTATCAGTTCAATCACTTCTTCCGCAAAATCCATAAATTCGATTGGAATCTGCGAGACTATCTCACTGAATCGTTTGATCTTTTCTTTAGAATCTAATACAAATAATTTGTCAGCATCCTCAACATCAAATGGCTTACTCACTTTAGCAGAAAAGCCAATCCCTTTCCCCATCGCAATTTTTTCTATTCCATCGTCATCGATCAATACAGCATTATGATTCAGCTTTTTCATCACATACACCGTTGATTCACCTCCTCTATATGATAAAACAAAACAACTTGCAGACTCCTTCATACATATTTTTGTCTCCAAACAATTTTTAAAGACAAAAAACGACCTAAGAAAGAACCCTTTCTTAGGTCGTGCCTAATTGAATAGTAGCACCCTACATAATTTACAAAAATAGTTTAACACATAATAAAAGCGTTATCAATATCTTTTTTACTCGTTTTATGATAATACTTGTATCGAATTGATTTGGAGGTAATTACATAAAAACAAAAAAAATATAGCAACTCTCTATAAGAAAGTTGCTATATTGATAATTATACCGGCGGCCGGGGTCGAACCGGCACGTCCTCAACGGACACTGGATTTTGAGTCCAGCGCGTCTGCCAATTCCGCCACGCCGGCAAATTTAAAAATAATAACTGGGGTAGCTGGATTCGAACCAACGCATGAGGGAGTCAAAGTCCCTTGCCTTACCGCTTGGCTATACCCCAAGAATAAAGGGCGAATGATGGGAATCGAACCCACGAATGCCGGAGCCACAATCCGGTGCGTTAACCACTTCGCCACATTCGCCATCATAAAAGATGTTATTTAATTTCTCAATAAAAAACTAAGATGAAGACATCTTAGTCAATACCGGCGGCCGGGGTCGAACCGGCACGCCCTCAACGGGCACTGGATTTTGAGTCCAGCGCGTCTGCCAATTCCGCCACGCCGGCAAGTTGATTTATTAGTACTAAGGCGGTAACCGGATTTGAACCGGTGATGAAGGTTTTGCAGACCTCTGCCTTACCACTTGGCTATACCGCCATTATACTATTATCAATCTATAAAATAAAGAATAAATTATAGAAACTGGGGTAGCTGGATTCGAACCAACGCATGAGGGAGTCAAAGTCCCTTGCCTTACCGCTTGGCTATACCCCAAGAATAAAAAGGGCGAATGATGGGAATCGAACCCACGAATGCCGGAGCCACAATCCGGTGCGTTAACCACTTCGCCACATTCGCCATGGCAGGGGCAGCAGGAATTGAACCCACACTAACGGTTTTGGAGACCGCTGTTCTACCTTTAAACTATGCCCCTATAAAATGGAGGAGAGTGGATTCGAACCACTGAACCCTAAGGAACGGATTTACAGTCCGTCGCGTTTAGCCACTTCGCTACTCCTCCATGGTGGCGCGGGACAGAATCGAACTGCCGACACACGGAGCTTCAATCCGTTGCTCTACCAACTGAGCTACCGCGCCATATTTTAAAATTATTAATTGAATAACAAGAACGACGGTTCCGACGGGAATCGAACCCGCGATCTCCTGCGTGACAGGCAGGCATGTTAACCCCTACACCACGGAACCAGTTCATTATGGAGGTTAACGGGATCGAACCGCTGACCCTCTGCTTGTAAGGCAGATGCTCTCCCAGCTGAGCTAAACCTCCAACATTCAATTAAAATGACCCGTACGGGATTCGAACCCGTGTTACCGCCGTGAAAGGGCGGTGTCTTAACCGCTTGACCAACGGGCCAGGTAAATTTGCTACGGAGAGTAAGGGATTCGAACCCTTGAGACAGTTTGCACCATCTACATGATTTCCAATCATGCTCCTTCGGCCTCTCGGACAACTCTCCAGAGTGAAAGAAGCTCAATACTCTTTCTCAAAATGAGAACTCCGGCAGTAGGACTCGAACCTACGACATCATGATTAACAGTCATGCGCTACTACCAACTGAGCTATGCCGGAATAACATCAGCGTGGCGACGTCCTACTCTCACAAGGGGCAACCCCTCACTAC
>NZ_JAPRGK010000022.1:0-18771 GCF_035726465.1 Enterococcus sp. E4-150
CAGTGTAAAATGTACTTGGGTCATGTAACGTCCTCCTGGGTATGTTTTTGTGGTTAAAAACATTGTACCGTAAAAGGGCTGTTACATGGCCTTTTATCTTTTACACAATTATATGGACTTTATCAATAGTAGCGTTCCTGCATATTTTTATTCAAATTTAATCAGCTTTATAAATCTTTGTATACTTGCTCCTTAATACTCAAAAAATGCACATTAGAAATCTAATTCTAAAAAATATCACTAGTGTTGCATAAAACATTTTAGAATATTCTGAAAACTATTTCCTCTGAAAATAAGTCAAAAAAAACTGTGCTGACGCAGAGGATGACTTTTTCCAGAAAATTTTTTATCTGTTATTCAACTGAAAACCAAAAGTAACGAGCCAAATTTCTTTTTTCTCATGTGGGAATTAATTTTTCTACCCAACATTCAAAAGGCTGAAACAGTAAATAAAGAAAGAATCGTTTGATTTGGAACACTGATTTTTCCGTTTTCGTCTCCAATTTGATGAGAAACGTGAGGAGAGCGGAAATCATCGTTAAAATCAATTGATTCTGCACGCCTTTTTCACTTCGAGAAAAGAAGGTTTTAATGGTCATGTGTTGTTTGATGTGCTTGAAAAACAATTCGATTTGCCAACGAGCGTGATACATATCAGAGATTTCTTTTGAAGAGACGTCCATTCGATTGGTGATAAATTGAAACACACGTCCGTTCTTATCTTGAACAGTGACTAGTCGGAAATTGGCGGTTAGATAGGTTCTAGATCCTAAACGAACCAGCTCGTCTCGTAGAATTTCTGTTTCTGGCGATGTTTCCAGAGTATCTATCACGTGAACTTTGGTGTTTTTTTTAATCCGAGTGACGAAGAAATAGCCATCCCAATGCATCTGATCCATCTTTTCAAAGTCCTAATACCCACGATCAAACACGTAAGTTGCCTCTGGTTGATTCACCAATACTGGTAGTTGATTGAGATCATGTTCATAGGCATTTGTTAAGGTAAAATCAGTTGGATACATCGTGGTATCGTCCATATAACAATAGTTTAAGTGTAACTTGACACCTGATTTTGTTTGACGGAAAGTCGCCCACTTATGACGTTTTAAACTAAGCGAAAACGTACTGGAATCAATCAGATACAGATGATTTCGCTTGGTTGGTTTGATTTGATGTTTAACTTTTTCTAACAGTTGTTGAAAAATTTCTTCTAACACTTTAGGTTCAAGTGCATTAAATGCTCGAGACAATTGGGTATGACTAATCGATGACACATCGGTTTCTAGTTGGAGCGATCGGTCGATAAGAGCTGTACTCAAATCACGCAAACTTTCTTTTTCTTCATTAACTGCGTAGAGAAAGAGCTTGAGCACAGCTTCAAAAGACAGTTTTTTACGATACGAATTGTAATCAAAAATACATTTTTGGGAGTTGACAGAAAGTTTTCCTAATTTTATGGCAGAAAACCATTTATTAAATGCTGTATTTGCTTTATACTTATCCATGTATGAGTCCTTTTTATTGGTCTTGGATAAGTCATCCAAGTGCTAGTATAAAGGATTTTTTGTTCTATGGAATAGGTTAAAATTTTAATGCAACACTAGTGAAAATTTTTATATCTTTAGACTCAATGATAAATTCTTTCGTATCCAAGTTAGCCGTTAATGTTGCACTATCACTACCGTTTTTATTTTTACGTGTAATCACTATTTCTGATTCTGATGGCGTTGCTACTTCAATCGTTCCATCCAAATCAAACGCCGCAGATTCATTTCTAAATTTTAAAAGTGCAAATAATTGTTGAATCACTGGCCGTTGCACTTCTTCTTCAATTTCGGCTAAATCATAGTAATGACGATTAATATTACGCCCTTCTTTCGTTGCTTCCAACAGTTCAATATCATTTTTTCCTGCTAATAACCCAACGTAATAAATTTGTGGAATCCCTGGCGCAAATACTTGAATCGCACGTGCTAACAGATAGCTACGGTCATTATCGCCTAATGCACTATAATAGGTGCTGTTAATTTGATAAATATCTAAATTATTGTAATTGGCACTTGAATAGACCTTCTTCACATTCGCCCCGACTTTATACAATTCCTCAGAGGTGTAATCCAATTCTTCATCTGTTAATAAATCACGAGCGTCCACAACACCAATTCCATCATGCGTATCCAATGTTGTAAACTGCTTCATCGGACTCATTTTCAACCAATTGGCTAAACGTTCTGATTTTCCACTATAAAGTGAATACAGAGTGACCATTGGCAAGGCGAAGTCATAGATATAATAATCATGATTGGCAATTTTCATTTGAATGGAATAATGCTCATGGATTTCTGGTAATAATTCGACGTCATATTTCGCTGCTTCTTGACGCACTTCGTCTAAAAGTTCCCAAATATCTGGTTCCACGAAGAAATCATTGGTATCTAATTTTTTAATCGCATAAGCAAACGCATCTAATCGAATTAAAGAACAGCCATGGTTCGCCATATCTTTGATGGTTTCTCGAATAAATTCTTTCACAACTTCTTTGGTCACATCTAAATCAATTTGTTCTTCCCCAAAGGTATTCCAAACCTCTTCTGTCGTACCATCCGCAAATTCTACCGTTTGAAACGGCGCTTTGTCTTTACGCTTGTAGATTAAATCAATATCTTCTTGTGTTGGTCGATTTTCTGGGAAAAATTCATGAATACGGATAAACATTTCTTTGTATGGTGACTGCTCATGGTTTTTTTTGAAATCTTGGAAAAATTTTGATTCACGAGAAATGTGATTAATCATAAAATCAAACATCAAATAATAATCTTCACCTAATGCTTCCACATCTTCCCATGTTCCAAGAGCTGGATCAACTGTCGTATAATCACTCGGCGCAAAGCCTCGATCACCTGTCGATGGAAAAAAAGGCAACAGATGTACACCACCAATAACACCTTGTAAATATTTGTCTAAGACTTGTTTTAATTCGCCCATGTTTTTTCCTAAACTATCTGCATAGGTGATGAGCATTGCTTCGTTTTTAATTTTCATAATTGTCCTCCATAATTAGCTAATACAATACTTTCAAACGGTCGTAAACGCAATTTTCGACTTTGATCTAATAAAACATCTTCATAATTATTGATTAATACTTGTTGGTACTGCTCATCTACATAATATTCTTGTTCTGTTGCTGTAACGTTTAAGATAACTAATACGATTTTATCTTCTAATTGGCGTTCATAAAGCAAAATATGTTCATTTTTATCTTTCACTGGTAGAAATTGTCCGTAGATTAGCACGTCTTTGTATACACTATTTTTTCTTAATTTAATTAATTGATGATAATAATTGAATACCGACTGTTGATTGGTTAACTGAGCTTCTGCATTGAGTTCTGGATAATTAGGATTTACTTTTAACCATACATTATCAGAAGTTGAGAATCTGGCATTTTTTTGCGTATTCCATTGCATAGGTGTGCGAGAATTATCCCGACTTCGTTTATTGACAGCTTTCAATGCTTGCTCTGGTGCCAATCCATATTCTAATGCCCGTTTATACTGAGAATGCGTAGCTACATCATCAAAATCTTCTAATGATGCCATTTCTATGTTGGTCATTCCTAGTTCTTGTCCTTGATAAATAAAAGGGGTACCTCTTAGTAACATAAAAAGCGTCGCCAACATTTTTTTACTATAATCATTGATCCATTCTTCTGGAATATATTTATTAATTGAACGTGGTTGATCGTGGTTTTCTAAATATAAGGCGCCCCAACCTTTATCTTGCGTAACTAATTGATTCGTAAAAATATTGGTACGCATATCCGTCCATGTCCATTGGCTATCTTTAAACCATTCACCAGTTTCAGGTACATCAATATCCGTATAACTAAAATCAAAAACCATCGAATAATAGCCATCTTCACCAATATATTCATCTAAACGTTCATTAGGAACATCGGCTTCTGCTACCGTCATACTATTATGTGGTTTAAATGTCCGCTCTCTCATTTCTTTTAACCACACTTCAATGCCCGACTGATTAAGAATCCAGGGCCCAATGAAGGCTAACCCATCTTCTCCATCAGATTCAAAGATGCCATACTCTAGTTTTTTTTTGATGTTTAATATCGCATCGATTCTAAATCCGCCTAGTCCTTTATCTAACCAATAGTTAATCATTGCATAGATTTCTTCACGTACTTCTTCATTTTCCCAATTCAAATCAGGCTGCTTTTTAGTAAATGCGTGTAAATAAAACATATTTTCTTCGTTTGGAATGAGTCTCTTTTGGTGTTGCACTTATATTGTAAATTCAAGCTACTATATCTGTTTCAAATAAAAGCGTTGTGTCGCATAATCACCATGTAGTTCTGAGTCAATATAAAAACCGAGATTCATCAATTCATCGCCAGCAAATGTTACATCTTCCATTTGATAAGTTGCTTCTTCTGCTAATCCTGCTAATTTCAATGTGACTAATGGATGCGCAGCTTCTGCTAATACTCGGAAATAAAAGACCATGGCTTCTGTTTGGTCTTTTGAGACAAACATCCATGCAGTATCATTGCCTTCAAACGGACTTTCCAAGCGATAAAAAGTTCCATATTGCAAAAGTTGGCGGTGCTTTTTATAAAAGGCAACTTGTTCTTTAATTTCTGCTTTTTCTTCAGAAGTTAATTGCGTTAGATCTAGCTCATAACCAAAAACACCAGCCATCGCAGCATTGCCACGAATAGTTAAACTCGTTTCTCTTCCTGTTTGATGATTTGGGACTGCTGAAACATGCGCACCCATACTTGAAATTGGATACACTAAGCTGGTTCCATATTGAATTTTCAGACGAGCCACGGCATCGGTATTGTCGCTCGTCCAAGTTTGTGGCATGTAATACAAGAAACCTGCATCAAAACGACCGCCTCCACCCGAACAACTTTCAAATAAAATAGTTGGATAATTCGTTGTTAACTTTTCTAAAAATTCATATAACCCTAACATATAACGATGAGCCACTTCACCTTGCATCGTTGAGTCCAACAAGACAGAATAGACTTCTGTCATATTTCGATTCATATCCCACTTCACATAATCAATCGGTACACGATCAAAAATCGCCGTCATTTGTTGATAGATATTATCACGAACATCTTGTCTTGAAAAATCAAGAACATATTGATTTCGACTAATTGAGCGGTCACGACCTGGAATACCCAATGCCCAATCTGGATGTGCTCGAAATAGTTCACTATCTTCAGAAATCATTTCCGGTTCAAACCAAATCCCAAATTTCATCCCGTTATCATGCACTTGCTTGGCTAAATTTTCCAAACCACAAGCAAGTTTGCCTTCTGTTTCAACCCAATCACCTAATGAAGTGAAGTCATTTTCACGACCGCCAAACCAACCATCATCTAAAACAAACATTTCAATGCCCAAGTTCTTCGCATCATCGACAATATTCATGATTTTTTCTTCGTTAAAATCAAAATACGTTGCTTCCCAGTTGTTGATTAACGTGGGACGTTCTTGTAAACGATAGTTTCCACGAATTAAACGGTGATTATACAATTCATGATACGTCTGTGATAACGTATTCAGACCTTCATTACTATAAACCATCACGACTTCTGGCGTTTGAAATGAGTCGCCAGTTTTTAGTTGCCAACCAAAATTAAATGAATTAATTCCCATAATGACCCGTGTTTGGTCAAATGGATCTTTTTGAATCACCGTTTCGTGATTACCGCTATAAACTAAATTAAATCCATATGCCTCTCCTTGAAATTCATCTGTTTTGGCATCTACTAAAGCAACAAACGGATTTTGTTGATGGCTGCTTGATCCGCGTTTACTATCTAATACTTTTATCCCTGTATGAATTTTTTCTCTAGTCATTTGACGTTCTCTTGCCCAGGTACCATTTAAATGAATTAACTCGAGTGGACGATTTGGAAAATCAATTGATTGACTAGCTAAGCGGTTAATCTCCACTGTTTCATCACTATTATTTACTAATTGCGTAGAACGAATAATTACACTGTGATTTTGATAAATTGTGTAGAACAACTGTAAAGTCAATCCACTAATCGCGTCTTTCAATTGAATAATCAGCGTTTCAGCTTCATCATCATCTTCCGTATATAAGGCTGGCAATCCCGCTAAGCTGGGCTTTCCTTTTTGAATTTCGTAGCTATCATAACGAAAATCATTTACACGACTACCGTTTCCTAATTTAATATTATGCGCCGGTTCTCTAAAATCACCATGTCCATATCCTGGAAATTCTAATGGTAATGTATCTAAAGATAATAAACGATCTTGCGCATTTGCATTGTTGGGTGAGAAGGAACGATCTGTTCGGGGGTAGCGATACCCACCAGAATAGTGCGTAATCTTTTTTCCAAAATAAAGATGCGTTAAATAATTATTTTCTTCGATTCCTAATAGATAGCTAATTTTTTTATTTTGTAAATGAAATGTTTGTGTGTGATTGTCAAATATAATCATAAGTTTATGAACTCCTTTATAATGAGAATAATTTATTGGTTATTTCACTGCTCCATTGCTCATTCCAGCTATAATACTTCTTTGGAAAGCAAGATAAACTAGTGTAATCGTGACAATTCCTACTGTATAGGAAGCAAAACTTGGACCATAGTCGTTAAAATATTGTCCCGTATAATTATATTGAAACAATGGTAGTGTCCACATATTAGAATCACGATTTAAAATTAATAATGGTAGCATGAAATCATTCCAAAACCATAGAGCATTAAGAATAATAGTCGTCGCATGCATTGGTTTTAACATTGGGAAAACAATTTTGAAATAAGTTGTAAAGTGACTAGCCCCATCAATTTCAGCAGCCTCATCCAGACTGATAGGCACATTTAGTTTAATAAAACCAACATATAAAAATAGTGTCTGTGGTACGGCATAAGTGAGATAGAGTAAGATTAATCCCCACATATTTGCTAAACCAATTTTACTCATCATAACGGTAATCGGAATCATAATTACTTGGAAAGGAACAAAAATTCCTAAAATTAAAAATAAATACATCAATCCGTATGCTTTCCCACGAGTCATTTTTCTTGCTAGTGAATAAGCAGCCATAGGAATAATTGCTGTCACAGCAACTACTGCAATGATTGTGATGATTGCCGAATTCCAAAAGTAATGACCAATTCCATCCGCTAACAATCTTCGGAAATTTTCCAAAGTCGCTGGATTAGGAAACCGAAAGAAATTATTCATAATATCGGGTGTTGTTTTAAATGAACCGAATAGCGTTGAAACTAAGGGAACTAAAATCATGAAGCCCCCTAATAATAAAAGCAAGTATTTAGAAATATTTTTTTCTTTTGATGTTTTCATTGGGAAACCTCCTAGATTTCAAATTTTTTCGATAATTTTAATTGTGCCAGTGAAACAATCCCAATTAAGATAAATAAGACTAAAGCAATAGCATTCGCATAACCAAACTGATTGTTTTTAAAAGCATAATTATAAACAAGTAACCCCAAAGATGTTGTGGCATCGCTTGGTCCACCACCAGTTAAAGCAAAAATTTGATCAAATGCTGTTAAGCCACCTTTTAATGCCATAATAAATACCATTGAAATACTTGGTAATAAGTAGGTGATTTCAATATTCCAAAAAATTTGCTTATCATTCGCCCCATCCATTCTAGCAGCTTCAATAATTTCTTGTGGAATACTTTGAAAACCCGCTAAGAAAATGATGACTGGCATGGCAATTCCTTGCCAAAGTAAAACAAAAATTACTGCAAAAATCGCTCCCCATGTTGTTCCTAAAAGACTGGTTTGTAAAAATTCAATGCCTAACATACTACCAATTTTTGGTAAACCATAGTTAAAAATTTGTTTAAATACTAAAGAAACAACCACGCCCGATAAGACCGCTGGAAAAAAGAACCATGCTCTAAAGAATGTTTTCCCTTTAATATTTGCGTTCAACGCCCGCGCAATCAAAATACCAAAACCAATTTGTCCAGCAATCATGCAAAGCGTCACAATTAAAGTGAAGCCAATCGATTTGATAAACTTCGGATCAGAAAAAAGAATCTTATAATTGTTCAAACCCACAAAATCAAAATTATAAGTCAGACCAGTCCAATTAGTTAAACTGTAAAAAGCACCTTGAACCATTGGAAAGTAGAAAAAAATCATCTGCAAAATAATTGGAATTGCTACAAAAATGATTGCCCAGTAACGATTTAAAATTTCTTTTATTTTCATTTTATTTTCCTACCTTCCGTCAGCTTTCATTGGATTAAAGAAAGCATTTAATGCGTTAATCATGGCTTTTTGATTGCCATTGTGTAAATAATTTGTTGTTAAGGTATAAAAATCATTTTCACTATTCCAATCTTTGGCTAACCAAACTAAATGACGATCAGTAAAAGCAAGTTCAGTTAAACCACTTAATGGTGAATCCTGAGTATTCTCGATAACGCCCTCAACAGCACACGGTGCACCATCTACATCATAATATTTCTGCATCGCTTCAGGTGTTGTCATATATTCTACAAAACGTTTGGCTTCTTCTTTATGTTGAGAAGTTGCAGAAACTGATAAGGCTAGGTCTCCTGCGCCAATCGTTAGACTTTGACCTGCTTCATCTGCTGGAAAAGGAAAAGTTCCTACTTCAAAATCTGGATTTTGTGAATGAATCATCGGCATTGCCCATGAACCATTCGGCATAATCAACGCATCACCTTTTGTAAAAGTAACTACTGTATCGTTATAACCGGCACCTTGCCAGTTGTTTTGCAAAGCTTTTGGTTCTCTTAACAAATCTAATCGATTAAAATCTTTTTGCATTTCTTTGCTTTCAGCATTAATTCCATTAACTTCTGAGAAACGCCAAACATTGTTCGCTTCCTCTTCACCACCAGCAGCAGTCGCTATAGCTAGTTGGTGATAACCATTTAAAGTCCAGCCTTCTGCTCCTGCAATCGCAAACGGTACTTTGTTTTGATCTTTAATCTCAGCTACTATTTTTTCAAATTCTGCCCAAGTTTCTGGTGCTTGAATCCCCATTTCCTCAAAAGCAGTTTTGTTATAGTAAAAACCATAGACATTAGCGGTTAATGGTATGCTATATACACGATCCTCAATAGCAAAACGTTGTGCATATCCATTTTTGATATTCTCTAAATACGGTTCTTCGGTTAAGTCCTCTAAATAACCAGCTTTCGCCCATTCTTTCAATTCTATACTTTGAGGATAAAGATTAATGACATCTGGTACATCGCCTGCAAGCATACGTGTTTTAATTACTTCACCAGCATTCGGTACATCCACAACTTTTACATGAATATCAGGGTTTTTTGCTTCAAAATCTTTAGCAATCTCCTGAATCGTTTGAGTCATTTCTTTTTTTTGATTAAAAAACTCTATTTCTACCTTACCGCTTGCATCTTCCTGATTTTTTCCACAAGCAGTCAAAGAGATCGTTGCTCCTAGTGCTATACAAGCTAAAATAATTTTTTTAGACCACTTCATTTTATGCTCCTCCTTATACAATTTGAATGCGTTTTCTTTTTTGTTAACACTAATGTAACTGTTTACTAAGTGTTTTGTCAATATTTTTACTAAATTTAACTAAGAAAAGAGTAAGGAATTGAAAATTACTTACTCTTTCAGCTTCTTTTTAATTATATTCAGGTAAATAGTCCCCATGTGCTTCGATTAAATCATCCACTAAATTTTTGATATCTGTTAAAGACAATTCAGATGACAGATGTGGATCTAAATACGCTGCTTGATAAATTTTTGATTTATCTAGTGTTAAAGCGGCTTCTACTGTCAGTTCTTGAACATTGATATTCGTCCGATTTAAAGCAGCTAATTGTGTTGGCAATTCACCGACATAGGTTGGTTGCACGCCATTTTTATCGACTAAACAAGGTACTTCCACACAAACATCTGTCGGTAAGTTTGTGATTAAGCCTTTATTTAAGACATTTCCTGCAATCACTGACGGAGTTCCTGTCGTAATAGAATCCATGATATATGAAGCATATTCACGGCTTCTCGTATGTGTTAACTCCCCATTATTTACAATGTCCTCTCGCATGCTTTCCCAATCATTAATTTGTTGTTCACAACGACGTAAGTATTCATCCAACGGAATCCCTAATTCGTCAATCAATTCTGGGTATTTTGATTTAATAAAGTATGGATGGTATTCTGCATTGTGTTCACTTGATTCTGTAATATAGTAACTAAAACGTTTCAACAATTCAAAACGTACAGAATCTGGATGTGGATTTGGTTTTTCTGCAGCTAACTGACGAATTGTTGGATAGAAATCTTCCCCATTTTTTGTAATTTCCAACAAGAATGCCATATGATTAATGCCTGCAATTTTCCATTGAAAGTCATTTAAGTCATATTGATCGGCTATTCCTAAATGCTCAAACAATTCTGGTACGCATACTTGAACGCTATGACATAAACCAACAGTCTTAATACTCGTCGCTTTTAAAACACCCATGGTTAACATCGCCATCGGATTTGTATAGTTCAATAACCAAGCATTTGGACAAACTTCTTCCATTTCTTTAGCAAAGTCTAACATTACTGGTAGTGTCCGTAGGGTTCTAAAAATCCCACCAATCCCCATGGTGTCACCAATAGTTTGTCGCAACCCATATTTTTTAGAAATATCAAAATCAATCACTGTTGAAGGTTTATAACCACCCACTTGAATAGCATTGATAACAAAATCAGCCTCTCTTAACGCTTCTTTGCGATCATAATAAGAAACAATATCAGCACGATTTTCATTCGAATTTTTATTAATATTTTTAAGCATTAAATTTGATTCTTTTAGTCGTTTTTCATCAATATCGTACAATGCAATATGTGCATCTTGTAGACTTGGAGTTAACATCGCATCGCCTAATACGTTTTTTGCAAAAATAGTACTTCCTGCACCAATAAATGTAATTTTTGTCATGTACTTACTCTCCAATCACTAATTAATAGTTTTATAATTTACCACCTGTTGTAGCAATTCCTTCAATGAATTTTCTTTGGAAAACGATGAATATCACAACTATTGGCCAAATTGCTAATAACGAACCTGCCATTAATTGTGGGAAGTTCGTGGCATATTGTCCTTGTAAGTTTGCTAATCCCGGAGCTAAAGGCATCTTATCAATTGAAGTATTGACAATCAATGGCCACATTAAATCTTTAAATGCAAACAACGTTGTGAATATTCCAAGTGCAACCAATCCTGATTTAGCAAGCGGCAACATAATTTTGAAAAAGATCGTCCAAATATTGGCACCTTCTAAATAGGCCGCTTCCTCCAATTCATCAGGCAAACCTAAGAAAAATTGTCTTAATAAAAACGTACCAAACGCACTAACTACCCCTGGTAATATTAATGCTGGAATTGTATTTAAAATACCCAATTTTTGTGCTAATAAATACTGTGGAGTAATAAAAATGGAACCGGGAATCATCATTTGAATAAGTACTAAGCTGAAAAGGATATTTTTCCCTGGAAAACTTAGACGCGCACAAGCATATGCAGCCATTGCTGAAAATAAAACCGAGCCAATCACTCGTCCAACAACCATTAAAAATATATTGATATAAAAAGCCATGAATGGTAATAAATCAAGTACTTGTTGATAGTTACTTAGCTGAAATTTCTCAGGGAAAATTGTAGGTGGAATTTGGGTAGATTCAACCAACGTTTTCCCTGAAGTTAAAATCATCCAAATAAAAGGTAATGCCATTGCAATACCACCTAAAATAAGCATGATATGGATTGGCGCATTTGAAAAAAATTTATTTTTCATAATTTGATAGCCTCCTTAATAGTTTACCCACTTTTTCTGCAACTTCATTTGAATTGCAGTAATAATTAATATAATCACTAAAAGGAACATAACGATTGCCGAACCATATCCCTTGTCATTTAAAATAAATGAATGTTTATAGAATAAATAGGCTAATGATTGTGATTTAAACATGGCGGTACTATTAGGAGTAATCATCATAAAAATAACATCAAATACTTGGAAAGCATTGATAACTGTTGTTACAACTACAAAAAATAATGTTGGTGTAACTAATGGTAACGTAATGTTGAAAAACTGCTGGATTGGACTAGCACCATCAATTTCCGCTGCTTCATAATAATCTTTAGGAATTTCTTATAAGCCGGCTAGTAATAACACCATGTTATAACCAATAGCACTCCAAACTCCTACAATGATAATAGAATAAATCGCAATCGATGGATCCGTTAACCATGCTGGTCCATCGAGACCTATTTTAGCCAACATGTTATTAATCAGTCCATAATCATTATTGAACATCCAGCGCCAAATCATTGCGACTGCGGATGGTGCAGCAACGACTGGTAGAAAATAAATTGTCCGATAAATCGACAATCCTTTAACTTTTCTATTCATTAAAACTGCCACCAACAAGGATAATACAACAATACTAGGTATCGAAACCACTGCATAAATTAATGTGTTTAATAAAGACTGAAAAACTTCACCGTCTGCAAACATTTTTTGGTAATTTCTTAATCCGACCCATTCAGTATCACCGAACCCTACCGTTTTTTGAAAACTTAAAATTGCTGTTTGAATTGCTGGCCATATATTTAATAAAATTAATCCTAATGCCGTTGGAAAAATAAAAATATAGCCCCATATCACTTGATCTTTACGATATTTTCCAAAAATTCGATTTTTCATAATATCCCCCTTTTTGGTATTCATCCATTAATATACAGACGAAATAGAATCCTTTCGCCTGTATATTGTATAATTAACTAATTTAATTTCCGCTCAATATCGCATTGACTTCTTTTTCAATTTGAGTGGTTCCATCTTCAACAGTTACTTCACCAGACAGAATACGGTTAATAATTTGAACTTCTGCTTGTTCAGCTCGTAATCCATCTTTATTGTATGGACGAGGGACTCCATACTCCAACATTTTTCCAAAAGCACTCAAATCAATTGTATCTGAAGAAGCAGCCCACTCGTCTTCAAAGCCTTTTAGTGCTGGGATTGATGCCCCCGTTTCCGCTTGGATTTTATTGGCGTCCTCACTAGCTAAAAATGCCATTAGTTTTTTCACTTCTTCTGGGTATTTTGTATTCGCACTGGCAGCCTAACCAAGTCCATTTGTAATTGTTGCATTAACTTTTCCCTTAGGTAACACGGCAGAAGCAACATTTTCAACTAGATAGTCATTTTTCAAAAATCCCGGTGCAAACCAGTTTCCTTCAATCATCATTGCTAATCTACCTGATTGAAAACGACTTAACTTATCAGGATCTTGTAATTCTGTAATTGTTGGTGAAGCATGATCAACAAGTGCAATATCTCGATAAAAAGCTAAAGCTTCTTGTGCTTCTGGGGTATTCAAACCTGATTTTGTATTGTCATCGGCAAATACTTCTCCCCCATTTTGATAAATAAATGGCCAGTAGCCAGTCTCTGTTCCAATATGTGATGCAAAACCATAGATGCCTTTTGATTCATCTGTTAAATCAATTGCAGCTTGTCTGAGTGTTTCCCATGTCCATGTTTCATCTGGATAATCGACACCTGCATTATCAAATAATTCTTTGTTGTACCATAGCCCCACTACAGAAGCATCTTTAGGGATTGCGTATAGTTCGTCTTCAAGCGTATAGAAATCAGCAATTCCTTCAGTAAAGTTTCCCATGTCAATATCATTTTCTTTGATAACATTATCAAGTCCCATCAAAGCATTCTGTGACATATATCTATAGGATTCGCTAGAGTGCATGGTTACTACATCTGGCATATTACCTCCCGTTGTTGCAGCTTCTAATTTAACCCAATATTGATCCCAAGGCGTTGTCTCCATTTCTACTTTGATATCAGGATTTTGTTTTTCAAATTCATCTAACATTTTTCTTAGTCCTGGAGCTTGGTCAGTATCCCAACTCGCATAGCTTAAAGTTACTTGCCCGTCTTTAGAATTACTATCTCCCCCACCACATGCTGCGAGTAATGTCCCAGTTAAAACAGCTATCCCTGTTAAAGCTATTTTTTTGAAATGTTTCATCTTAATTCCTCCTGTTTTGAATGCGTTTTCTTTTTGTTAACAACACCATAACTGTTTACTTAATGTTTTGTCGAGATTTTTTACTAAAAATATTAGTAAACAAAAAAGTAAACACCCTTTTTTGGATGTTTACTTTTTTAATCGATATTTTTTTCACTTTCTCTAACAATAATATTATTAGAAACAATCACTTTGATCGAAACATTTCTAACTTCTTTTATTCGTTCATTAACCATGCGAACTGCTAGTTTTCCAATTTCTTCTGTATTCACACTCACCGTATTTAATGCAGGTGTTAAAAATTCAGCAACTTCAATATTATCAAAACTCACAATCGAAATATCTTCTGGAATATGTAGACCATTTTTTTGAAGTGAACGATAAACCCCCACAGCAATAGGATCATTTCCTACCATGATAGCAGTCGGCAACTTATCTTTAGCATGTTTTTTCAAAAGTAAATCTGCTGCCTGCATTCCGTCAAGTGTGGTCCAGCCTTCTAAATAAATTTGACTATATTTTTCTAATCCTTTTTGTTTCATCCACGTCTCATAGGCTATTTTTCGATAATCATCATCTGACACGTGTTTATTTCCTTGGCTATCTAAACGAACACGTCCTCCTCCGATAAACGCAATGTTTCGGTGTCCTTTTTTATACAATCGATCTAAATGCTGATTCGTTGCTTTTGTTAAATCAGTATAAACTGCATCTACTTCAGCTTCAATACTAGGGTCATCAATCACTACGACATTCGAATTAATTGCTGATACTTCTTCAATCACAGAAGATAGCACCTGCCCAATAATCAACACACCTTGACATTTTAGCAAATCGTCTTGCTCCAACGGTGTTTCTGACAAACGAATAATTTTCTTCAAATTGACTTTGCTTTGTTCTGCTTCGACTTGAATCCCTCTGCGAATCGTTCGAAAATAGGGATCTTCCAACTCATCTACTTCAGAAACTGTCGTTATTAATGCAATATTTGTTAAATTTTTTGCAACGGGACTTTTTTTGACATAATGATAAAAATTAACCGATTCTGCAATCTTTCGTTTGGTTTCATCGGTTACTGAAAGTGTCGGATCCTCATTTAGCACGCGCGATACTGTTGCAATGGACACACCCGCCCGTTTTGCAACATCCCTAATTCCTACCATAATAGCTCCTCTTTTCATATTTGAAAGTGTTTACTAAAATATAATCATACATTTTGAAAATAAGCAAATTTCGTTAAAAATAGGCACTGTAATCATAATATGATTTGTCAAATTAAGCTAGAATAAAATGCTTCTTGTACATAGCTCAAAAATATTTCGATTGGTGTTCTGTAATTCAATGATTTTCTTGGAATATAATTACGTTGATTGCTGACACTGGAAATAAATGTCTGATTCACTTCTCTAAAATCCATTGATTTCGGCAGTCCATTACGACGCAGAATCCCGTTAGAATTTTCGTTTAATGGGCGTTGAGAAGGTGTTCCAGGGTCCGCAAAATATATATCAATATCATGTTGGTTACTAATGGCTTTCCAGTTAGAAAATTCTTTTCCACAGTCAAACGTAATAGATTTAAAGAAGTTTTTTAGGGAAGCGAGAAAACCATTGATTAAGGGCAGTTTCAATATCTAATGCCTTACGGCCGTTGGGTTTAATCGTGATAATGACTTTAGATAATCTTTCAACTAAAGTAATGACGGCACTTTTATGATGAATGCCAACGATCGTATCACCTTCAAGGTGACCAAACTCAGAATTGAAATCAGGATAATTATCAGGTCGATCATGGATTGAGCGCTGATACTGTTGTTTTCCCCGTTTTTCCTGATGGCCATTGGGTTTTCTTTTACCTTTCATCGGTAGTGTGTCAATATCAAATATTCCTTTAGAAAATAAACGATAAAGTGTTCTCATACCGCATGAAACAGGCCTTTCTTTTCGCCCGATAATGACGTCAGGCATCCAACCAAGAGTGACTTTCTCTTTAATGTAATCTACTTCATGAGCAGGTAATTGAATGACTTTTCTACCACATTTTTTCTTATTTTCTTTATACTGGTGCCAATAATCAAGAGCAGTCTTGCCTTGCTTGAACTTATTGACTACATTATAAATAGTTTGTATAGCACGTCCCATTCGGTTAGCGATTTCAACCGGCTTATTATGTTGAAGATAATATGATTCTATCATTGTCAGTTCGTCTATGGTAAGATGTTTGTAGGTCATTTATGGTTACACTCCTTTGTTTTCTTTCGTCGGAAATACAATTTGAGTGTACCATAAATGCCTTTTTATTTTTCTAACTTAATTTTACAATTCGCGGTCTTTTTGAAATAGGATGATCGATTCAATATCTTAATTTTTGCTACAATCATGTACTTACTAAACACCTAGTTTAAAGCCTTTTAAAGAAGCACCGATTTCGTCTTCTGTTATTCCAATATATCTTTTAGTAATTGCTTGTGAACTATGATTAAAAATAAACATTAAGGTAGCAATGTCTCTAGTTTTCTTGTAGTAGTGATACCCAAAAGTTTTTCTTAATGTATGTGTTCCTATATCATCTCTTCCTAATTTTTCTGCTATATCCGCATATATCTGATAAACACGGTCCCTTGTTATATGACGCCCTTGTTGCCGACTTGGAAATAACCAATCATTTTCTTCTTTACCTTCAGTATACAATAAAATCTCTTCTCTCAAATTATCTATAAAAATCGGTTTTCGCTTACCTGTTTTATGTTCAACAATAACAGGCTTACTTTTACCTCGTATATCTCCAACCTTTAATCCTATAATATCTGACATACGTAACCCATTATTGATTCCAAACAAAAATAAAAAACTATCTCTTTCCGGATTACTTGTTCTTCTTAGCCAAAACTGAAAATCTTGTATCTCTTCATTTGTCCTTAGTGGTTGTACATTATAGCTCACTATTGTTTCCCTTCTTAAAAATATTCTGAGTTCATGATTATGTATATATTTTAACATAATCATGAACTTATATATATACTCTGTTAAAAGTCAACAAAATCAATGGGTTTAGTTTATGATTTTATATCATTTCAGTAACTCAGAATATTCCGACTTTTTTGTACAAAAAAATTAACCTTACTTATATGAAGATTCTAAGCTCTTATTTAAATTTTAGACGGGCAGTTTATCCGTAGAAGTTCTTAGAATAGCTAATTTACATAATTAAATTATATGAAATTTAAGTTTGAACAATATACTAAGAACTCCCCTTACTATAAAGTGAAATAAATTAGCATATGAATAACCGTGCTACCAAGCTTTTCATTAATAAAATATTTTTATTAATATTTTATAACTTTACGCAAGATCATAATTTTGTCTGTGTAGATATTTCATTATATCACTAAAGATAATAAGATTTAATGACCTCATTAATATTGTTTGCTAGGTCCAAACTCTTATTAAACTTTCTTTGCTATAAAACCCAAACATAGTAATAAAAGAATAACTTATTACCTTTAAATTATACTACCAACAAATGGTAGTATATTATTAATTTATATAATATGAAACCTAAAATATAGTAGTATGTTAATTTATACTAAATTAAATAAAGTACTACCTTTAATAGGTAGTACTTTATTATCAAGCCATTATTCCTTCTTCTACTAGTTCTTTTTGTCACATAATTTTGCAATCAATAAATGTTGCGCAATAAGTATAAGAATTCCATTTTCTAAATTTGAAAGGTGATCCATAATTTCATGTTCAAGTAGTTTATTAATTGTCCACTTGTCGCTTCATCTAAAAATTTTATAGGTTTTAGGAATGCTATTCGCTTATTTTAGGAAGATTTTAACTGTTTGCTGTAGATATATATCATACTAGTATCGTAATAAAAGTACTCTAAAACAAGAATTTTCAAATACGCAAAATTAAGTACGAAAGAGTTGAAACAAATTTGGAGAAAAATGAGCATAGAATGTCTAATGAGTTAAATAGACCTAAAAATTATCTAAAAGTGGAGCAAAATTAGGAATTACAAACAAAACACTAAATTAGTTTATATAATTTTCCGTAATATTTAATATATATGAAAAGGAAAACGTAGAAAATTACGTCTACGTTTTCCTATTTAGTTCTTATTTTTATTAAATTTTATATTTGCTCTTTTCACTTTTCGGAATAAATTAACTGTGACTCTTGATACCTTCTTTTATATATTGCTAATGTATTTTCTCCATTGCTATGAAAATAGAATCAACATATTTATAATATCTATCTAATCTATTTTCATTTAACCGCAGCATCTTATTAAATAACGTGTAAATAAGAATATAAAAGTTATTGAACTAATTAATAAAGATAGAATCATCGTAGTTGGATACGTAGATGAAACCTCAACTATAGTTCTTTTTCCCGTACTTTTAATAGACACTAAACCATTGTCATTTTCTATAGTGCTCTTTTTCCCATTTACTTTCACAACTGTTCCCCAATAATTGAATACAGGTAATGTGATATTTTGCTCATCGGCATCTTCTACTGTATAGACTATTTGGTTCTGTTGCGAAGTTTGAAAATCAAACGCGCCCTCTCTGAACTCCAAATATCTTAGGCTGTTATTCCCATTAATACCTTGATTTCAGTAGACACCGAAAAGCCGAAGAGCGTTCCATTTCTTCG
>NZ_JAPRGK010000023.1:0-17299 GCF_035726465.1 Enterococcus sp. E4-150
CAGTGTAAAATGTACTTGGGTCATGTAACGTCCTCCTGGGTATGTTTTTGTGGTTAAAAACATTGTACCGTAAAAGGGCTGTTACATGGCCTTTTATCTTTTACACAATTATATGGACTTTATCCTTTTTTTCTCTTTTTATTCTAAGGTTATTTTAGTCTTGTCCTTTAATACAAAGATTTTATTTTTAAATAAAAAATACTCTTTTTTTACGATTATTGAAAAAAAAAGATAAAACTTGATTAATTGAAGTATTGCTTAAATTTGGAAGCTAGTAGGGAAGAATAAAAGAGTTAGGACGGGATTATCTACTATTTTTCTTTGTTTTAAATATTTGTTATCTTTGAACATAAAAGAGAAATGTGTCGACTGCAGTGTTGTGTCCCTCATCACGAATAAACGGTGTTCAATTAGCTGATCTTGTATTCACTTAAAAAATGGTAAAGTACGAGTTGCTATTCCCCATTTTCAATTTTCTAACGCTCTGGACAAAATACTGTTTTCACAACCTCATTGGAATAAAAGCATATATATTGTTTCAAGAACGAAATCTTGTTATCTTTTTAAAGGGCATCTGTCCAAAATCTAATTTTAGGAGGTACGTTTTGGTATTTATTCGTACAAATAAAAGAGAATTATCTTTATTCATGTAACGCATCCAATTGATTTTTTCATGTACGCTCCTGGAACGATTTTACTGACGATTGCTTATTTAACTGCGAATCGCTCATTAGCTTTTATCATAGCTATCCATATTTTGAATAACGTTCTTGGCTTTGTATTATAGATACAGATGACAAAAAAAGTTCAAGTATGCGGTGTAGAACCAATATCGCATACTTGAACTTTTTTCAATGAGTATAAATTAAAACTTCTAATTTTCAATTCCCATCATCTGATATGCCCGACCGTCTGAACTTCTTTTGAAAAAGCCAAATGTGATTAGATAACGTCTTTGTTCGACATAATCGCCACTAGAAAATACGTTCAGCAGTATCGAATTAACCTCTGTTTCTGTATAAGTCACTCCATGGTCAAAGCGTTTCAAGACTTCTTTCAATAGGATGTATTTCTTTTTTGTTGAACTTGGTACTTGTTTTACTTTTCCATCATTCATGAATGTGTCTAAAACTTTCATTTTTTCTTGCTCCGTATAAGTATAAACCATCTTCTTTCTCCTTTTGATTCTAAGAATACTCCATTTATGTTAGAATATTCTGGATTTTTTATTAAAGCGGTTACACTTAAGAAAGATATTATCATAGTGCTCTTTTTTTTACTACTACTTATAGGTAGATTTATTCTAATCCATTATTCTCCCCTACCAATAATTAAAGAAAAAAACTGGATCAGGGTGTTCAAATTACATGCTAAGAAAAAAGAACCCTTGAATACCAAGGGTTCTTTCTCAGTCTGATAACAATGATTAACGACGGATTTCTTTGATACGAGCAGCTTTTCCGTGTAATGCACGTAGGTAGTACAATTTTGCACGACGTACTTTACCGTAGCGAACTACTTCGATTTTTGCAACACGTGGTGTATGCAATGGGAATGTACGTTCAACGCCCACTCCGTTAGAAACTTTACGTACTGTATAAGTTTCGCTGATTCCAGCACCGCGGCGTTTGATAACAACACCTTCAAATAACTGGATACGTTCACGAGTACCTTCAACAACTTTTGCGTGAACACGCACAGTGTCACCAGGGCGGAACGCTGGGATGTCAGAACGTAATTGTTCTTTTGTTAATTCTTCGATTAATGAATTCATGGTTTTCTTCTCCTTATTCCAAATATTCTTATGAGCTTTTCTCACAGCGGAATATCGTAATAGTTAAGTGCTTTTGCACTCACCATAAAATACTAACATATTATCAACCTACTGTAAAGAAGATTTTAGAAAAAGTCACTTGGCTTCATCTGCTGTTTTTTCTTGTTCTTCTTTCTTGATTTCTTCTAAAAATTTCGTCATTTGAGGTGTCCATTCAAGTGTTTCCAAAAGATCAGGCCGACGTTGATAGGTCCTTCTTAGTGATTCTTTTAATTGCCATTCTTCAATCAATTTATGATTTCCATTTGTTAATACTTCTGGTACTTTCATCCCTTTATATTCTGCCGGGCGAGTATATTGGGGATGTTCCAATAAACCGGTTGAATAAGAATCCGTTTGAGCTGAAGTCTGATTCCCTAACACATCTGGCAAAAGCCGAACTGTTGCATCGATCATGACCATCGCACCTAATTCTCCCCCAGTAAGGACATAATCTCCTAAGGAAACTTCATCTGTCACTAATGTGCGGATACGTTCATCATATCCCTCATAATGACCACAAATGAATACTAAGTGTTCTTCTTGTGAAAATTCTTCTGCCATTTTCTGATCGAATCGTTTACCAGCTGGGTCAAGAAGAATTACTCTTTTTTTGACATCCGGTGCAGCTTTTTCAATGGCTTGGATGTTATCATAGATGGGCTGGACTTTGAGCAGCATGCCTGCTCCACCGCCGTATGGATAATCATCTACTGTCTGATGTTTGTTATCTGAATAATCGCGGAAGTTAGAGATATTGATATCTAATAATCCTTTATCTACAGCCTTACCGATGATGGATTCCCCCATAGGACCTTCAAACATTCTTGGAAATAAAGTCAATACATCAATCTTCATCGTCAATCAGTCCTTCTGGAATTTCTACACGGACCACTCCAGCTTCTAAATCGACTTCTTTGACGACAGAAGCGATATATGGAAGCAATATATCAGCTTTTTTCGGACGTTGAACGACCCAAACATCATTGGCACCTGGTGACAAGATTTCTTTTATTTTACCTAACTCAGTTCCATCTTCTAATACATGCAGACCGATGATCTCATGGTAATAGAATTCATTTTCAGCTAGATCTACAGAGTTGTCTTTTGACACTTTTAATATGCCATCCCGATATTTTTCCACATCATTGATAGAAGGATGTCCTTCAAAACTCAATAAGTCAAAATTTTTATGTTTGCGATGACTTTTGACTGTTAATTCCACAGGTGCTTTTCCGTCTTGGAATAGTGTTAGCACCGTTCCTTTTTTGTAACGTTCTTCTGGGAAATCCGTTGTTGAGATAACACGGACTTCGCCTTTGATACCTTGTGTGTTTACGATTTTTCCTACATTCAAGTATTCAGTCAACTTATATCCCCATTTCTTTTTTGTCTGTTTTATTTTAGCATGTGTGAAGAGGCAATTCTAGTTTTCTTTTAAGGTATTAAGCCAAAATTATGCAAAAATGCGGCGTGCTATTTTTGATTACTTCCTGTGACTTGGAGTTAAATGATGGGCTCAGATCAGCGCGCTGATTTCACAACCTCTTCATAGAAACTGCCATCTTCAACGCAGACATAGGATCTTGATGAGTGATCGTATAGGCATTTTTCGGTTCTTGCCAGCTTACTTCTACGGCTCGATTCGTCGTATCACCCATATCAACAGTAATTTTACCAAATTGTTCAGGTGCTGGTAGACTGTTTTCTTCCAAATAAGCTACGATTTCTTTAGCTAATAGTAAGGGATCTTGGCCTTCTATATTATTCCCACGGATTCGAATACGCCAGTTTCCTTCTTGCCATTCAAGAAAACTTGAACCTGCTGCACCTTGCTGATACCCTGTGATTCGAGAACCTAAGTCCACTTGCTGACCCTTTGTGTCGATCTCAAAGGGCTGCAAAACTTGGATTGTTTCTTGACTAGAAGCAAACCCATATTGATATAGATAGGTTGCAATAGGCGTTTCTTGATTCAATTCGTCAGCATTCAACCCGAGGGGACGATCTGTTCTGTAATATAAAATAGAATAACCTTGCTTTGTATGTGTCGCTGCGATATTGAGATAGCCTGAAGAGACTGGTACATCTAGAGGCATGGGAACATTTGGCTGTTGTTCTTTCAACTGGTCTAAAGCAGTCTTTTTCTCATTATTTGAGGTAGCCATTGTTTGTTCAGTGGTGGAAGCCGTTTTGGTACTACTTTTTTCTGGACTGGTAACAGTTTCAGATATACTGCTTGATAGATGTGTATTGTCTGATTCTTGAGTAACCGAACTACAAGCGCTTAACAATAGAGCAAATGGAATAAATAACATTTTCTTTCTCATTGGCTGTTCACTCCCTCCTCCTATAAGGATACGCTTTCTTGCTTGTTTTGCCAAATAATTATTTCTTCAATTAATAAAAAAAACAAAAAAGCTGCACTCGAAAATTCGAGTACAGCACGTTTATTTACTTTTCCTTATCATCGATGATATTCAAACGCACTTTTTTCGGTGCATTGATCCGAACACCGTAAATGATTGTGCGGATTGCTTTAGCAACACGCCCTTGTTTTCCAATGATACGGCCAATATCTTCAGGAGCCACTGTTAGATTGTACTCGTAAAAGTCTTTCGACTCTACGACGTCTAACTTGACTTGATCAGGATAAGTGACTAGCGGACGAACGATTGTTAAGACTAAGTCGCTTAAATCTTTCATATCCGGTCACCTTATTTCTTTGAGAATTTAGCTTCGTGGTGTTTTTGCATAACGCCTTCTTTTGAAAGGATGTTACGTACAGTGTCAGAAGGTTGTGCACCTTTTGATAACCAGTCAAGAACTAAGTCTTCTTTTAAAACTACTTCTGCAGGGTCTTTCAAAGGATTGTAAGTACCTACAGTTTCGATGAAACGTCCATCACGAGGAGAACGTGAATCAGCTACGACGATACGGTAAAACGGACTCTTTTTAGAACCCATACGTTTTAAACGGATTTTAACTGCCATTATTTATTTCCACCTCCATTGTTTTATTCACAAGATGTAGTGTAACAGTTTTTTTTTACCCTGTAAAGCTTTTTTTCTTTACAGCTTGATTAAATTCGATTTTTTTTAGGAAATAGAAGATTTTAGACTTCTTTTTTGTTAAAAATAAGTAATCTATCTTCTATGTAGCTTTTGTCAGTAAGTGTTTTTATTTGCTCCAGTTACTTATTTTTTGTAAGATTATTATAGATAGTTTGAAGGAGGAAAAATCGTATGACAAAAAAAATTGGATTTTTTATTGGTAGTTTAAGAAAAGATTCTTACAACAAAAAAGTAGCAGAAGCTTTTGCGAAATTGCTTCCTGAAGGGTACGAAAGTGTATTTGTAAAAATCGATGATCTGCCATTTTACAATGAGGATCTCGAAACTCCAGAACAGGCTCCTGCTGAATGGACTCGTTTTCGTGAGGAAGTGAGGGGACTAGACGGTGTCGTTTTCGTTACTCCTGAATACAACCGTTCTGTGCCAGCAGTATTGAAAAATGCTTTAGATGTAGGCTCAAGACCTTATGGACACAGTGTTTGGGATCATAAACCAGGTTTAGTCGTTACTGCATCACCAGGTGGGATCGGCGGCTTTGGCGCAAACCACCATCTACGCCAATCACTTGTCTTTTTGAATGTGCCAACCTTGCAGCAACCGGAAGCATATATCGGAAACGTTGCGAATCTAATTGATGAAAATGGTAATATCGTTGAAGGAACATTAAGTTTCTTCCAAACGATTTTAGATGCGTATCTAGATTTTTCTAACAAATTAACAGAGTAAAAAGCATAACGGTAATAAAAAAGGCAACTATGTACAGGACATTTCTGCATATAGTTGCCTTTTTTATTTTATTTACTTCTACTTTCGTACATAATGCAATTCGATAAATTCACCGAATCGTGTCGTGTCTAGCATTTCAAAACGCGCTTCATATGTTCCTTTTTGGAATAAAGGAATCCCGTCCCCTAATAATACAGGGGTAATCTGGATATACCATTCATCAATCATTTGATGTTCCAATAGCGGTTTGATCAATCGACCGCCACCCACAACCCAGATATCTTTTCCTTCTGTCATTTGTAGATTTTTTAGAAAAGCAACAGGATCTTCGTTTACGACCTCAGCATCTGGCAATTGTAATTGTGCGTGGGTGGAAAAAACGAAATTCTTTTTCTCTGGATAAATTGCTTCGGTCTCCAAATGTTTTTTTGCTTCCTGATAAGTTTTTCTGCCCATGATGGTCGTATCGATTGTTTCATAAAAAGCTTCATAAGTGGTTTGCTTACCTGTTGGAGTGTCAAAAAGCCATTGAAGATCATCCGTTTTCGTTGCCAAATAGCCATCTAAACTTATAGCACCATAAAATATGATTTTTCGCATGCTTTATTCGCCCTTTCTGCCGATACGTACGACCTCTTCTTTGCGGAAACAACTGTCAAGGTGATCATTGATGATCCCGACAGCTTCTAAAAAAGCATAGATTGTTGTGCTTCCGATAAATTTAAATCCTCTTTTCTTTAGATCTTTTGCTAATTCATCTGAAAGAGGACTTGTTGTTGGGACTTCTTCTTGTGAATGATAAGAAGAATCAACGATTTTTCCATTAGAAAACGACCAAAGATACTCTGAAAAACTGCCGATTTCTTCTTGAATTTTCAAGACTGCTTTGGCGTTTTGGACGGCTGCTTCGATTTTTCTTCGGTTACGAATAATTCCTTTGTTTTCCATTAGTTCACTGATTTTTGTTTCTCCATAATTTGCGACTTTTTTGATATCGAATCGATCATATGCTTCATCGAATGCTTCACTTTTATTTAAAATCGTCTGCCAGCTCAATCCGGCTTGATTAATATCAAGCATCAATTTTCGGAACAGCTTTTGGTCATCATATTCAGGAACACCCCAGACAGTATCATGATATTGCCGCATACTTTCTGTTTGTTCACTCCACGGACATCTCATCTGTGCCACCACTTCGTTTAGAGTAATTGTATTAGTAAAGAATAAAAATTGCTGATAGAAAAGCTCCGGCAGTAGACATTTTCAGTCTGTACCGAAGCTGTTTTTTTCATCTTATTTCCGTTTTTTCTTTTTCTTCTTATTTTTCTTGATCATTCGATTCATCGCCATTTTGCCTAGTTTTCCTTTGACGCCTGAACCAAACATTTGGTCCATACCTGGGATGTTCATATCCCCTTTGGACATTTGCTGCATCATTTTTCTTGATTCCTTGAATTGTTTGATCATTCGATTCACTTCAACAACACTGTTTCCAGAACCGGCAGCAATTCGGCGACGACGGCTTGGGTTCAACAGATCAGGATTTGCTCTTTCTGCTGGCGTCATAGAATAAACCATCGCTTTTTTGCGTTCAACATCTTTTGGATCTACCTTGACGTTTTCGATTCCAGGGACTTGATTCATTCCTGGGATCATTTTGATTAGATCTTCCAGTGGGCCCATACCCATCACTTGATCAAGCTGTTCAATAAAGTCATTGAAATCGAATGAATTTTCCCGCATTTTCTGTGCAAGTTCTTCCGCTTTTTTCTCGTCATAGTCTTGCTGCGCTTTTTCAATCAATGTCAGCATATCCCCCATACCAAGGATACGGCTAGCCATACGATCTGGGTGGAATACTTCTAAGTCAGTCAATTTTTCACCAGAACCGATGAATTTGATTGGTGCGCCTGTCACTGAGCGGATCGATAGTGCTGCCCCGCCTCGAGTATCCCCATCAAGTTTAGTGATGACGACCCCTGTAATACCTAATTGCTGGTTGAAGCTATCAGCTACGTTGACGGCATCTTGACCAGTCATGGCATCGACAACAAGCAAAATCTCATTTGGTTGCGTCAATTCTTTGATTTGTTTCAACTCATCCATCAATGTTTCATCGATATGCAGACGTCCTGCCGTATCGATCAATACATAGTCGTTTTTCTTTTCTTTTGCTAACTCCATCCCTTGACGGACGATCTCTACCGGGCTGACTTCAGTTCCCATATCAAATACAGGAACGTCTAGCTGTTGACCTAATACTTTCAATTGGTCGATCGCAGCTGGTCGATATACGTCCCCTGCGATTAGGAGCGGACGAGCATTTTCATTTTTCTTTAAATAATTGGCTAATTTACCAGTAAAGGTCGTTTTACCTGCCCCTTGAAGACCAGCCATCATGATAACAGTTGGTATTTTTGGTGATTTATTTAACTCTGCTGTTTCAGAACCAAGTGTGATCGTCAATTCTTCATCAACGATTTTTACGATTTGTTGTGCAGGTGATAAACTTTCCAGCACTTCTGCCCCTACCGCACGTTCGCGTACGCGCTTAGTAAAATTTTTGACTACTTGCAAGTTAACATCGGCTTCTAGTAAGGCAAGGCGGATTTCCCGCATCATTTCTTTTACGTCAGCTTCTGATACTTTTCCTTTTTTTCTTATTTTTCCCATCGCCTGCTGGAGACGTTCAGTTAAGCTTTCAAATGCCATATTTTCTTCATTCCTTTTATTTATTCTTCGATTGCTTGAATTTGCTGTACATATTCAAGTAGTTTTTTATCTTCCGGGTACTTATCTGTAATATATGCAGTCATATTTTCCAATACCTGTTCTCGAACAATATAATTAGAAAAAAGATGGAGTTTTTTTTCATAATCCTCCAAGATCTTGCTTGTCCGCTTGATATTGTCATATACTGCTTGTCGGCTTACTTCGTATTCTTCCGCGATCTCACCTAATGAAAAATCATCTGCATAATATAATTCCATGTAGTTCATTTGTTTTTCTGTCAATAAGGTCGAATAAAATTCAAAGAGCGCGTTCATTCGATTGGTCTTTTCGATTTCCATTCTGCTCACCTCTAGTTTTCAGCCATTCTTCATCAGAGAGCACAGTCATTTTTTGCTGAATAAAATAAGCAGTAGCCACTCCGGCACCATTTTTTTTTATTCCGGAAAAACTCCCGTCATAAATCGAATGGGTTCCGCATGAAGGGCTTTTTTCCTTCATGATGACTAGATCAATGTGTTTTTCCTGCAATTTTTGATAGGCTTTGATCGCGCCATTTTTGTACGCTTCCGTTACATCTTCGCCGCTTGTCGTCCATACTTTTGCTTGATCTTTCCACACATCGAATCCATTTCCACCAATGATTTCAGCGGGATCTCTAGGAATTGGTAATCCGCCGATCACTTCTGGACAGACCATGACAGCTTCTCCAGTTTCAACTAGTTCCATCAATTCTGGTACTTCTTTTTTCTGTCCATCATAGCGACAGGCCAGACCGCCTAAACATGCACTGATTCCAATCATTGACTGCTCTTCCTTTCTATTCAGCAAAGTGCCTTCCTATTATACCATTTATTTCTTTTGTAAAATAGCCCTTTGTACTGATTCTATGCTAAAATATAAACAGAATGAAACCTATTTAAAGGAGATTTGAATGAAAAAAATACTAGTTGTTGATGATGAACCTTCTATTGTAACGCTCTTGACGTTCAATTTGGAAAAAGAAGGCTACAAGGTAACCAGTGCCACAGATGGAGGCGAAGGATTAGAATTAGCATTAGAACAATCATTTGATTTCATCATTTTAGATGTGATGCTTCCAACGATGGATGGCATGGAGATCACTCAGCGGCTGCGTCAAGAAAAAAATGAAACACCGATTTTGATGCTGACGGCTAAAGATGACCAAGTGGATCGGATCATTGGCCTAGAAATAGGTGCTGACGACTATTTGACCAAACCATTTAGTCCTCGCGAAGTATTAGCCCGTATGAAAGCAATATTCAGACGGATTGAACCTCGTAAGCAATCAAAAGATGAAGCTGAGCCTGAATATCTATCGATTGGACAAATCACTGCTGATTTGACCAATTATCAAGTGACCGTAGACGACCATCTGATTGAACTAACACCGAAAGAATTTGAATTACTTGTTTATTTCATGAAACGAAAAGACCGTGTGATCGACCGAGACACATTGCTAGACCGCATTTGGAATTTTGACTTCGCAGGACAAAGCCGAATCGTAGATGTACACGTTAGTCATTTGCGAGAAAAAATCGAGCGAGATCCAAAACATCCAAAGTACTTGGTGACTATTAGAGGATTTGGCTATAAGTTTCAGGAACCAAAACGATGAAATGGAAAAAAATTTATGAACGTCTCTTCTTTCTTATTCTTTTAGTTAGTTTGTTTTTTGGTGGCTGGCAATTGATTTCCCATTATTTTCAACAGCAGATCGTGGAACAGCAAGAAAGCTACCTGACAAAAAAAGTACAACTGCTGATCTGGCAATTAGATGTCGAAAACCTCCAAGCAGCGCAAAACAAAACTGCTTTGGAAGAATTCGTCCATCAGTCGAACGAACGGATTACTTTAATGGATGCTACTGGAAAGATCTTATTTGACACAAACAATGAAACATTGAATGAACAGCGAAACTCCCGTCCCGAAATCAAAGCCGTATTGAATGGTGGGAACCTAGGTAGCGCTTTGCGCAAAAGTACTACTTTGAATGAGGATCTTTTATATGTCGCATTACCAGTCAAAAAAAGTGGCCAGTTAGAAGCCATTTTACGTATCGCAGAACCGACAAGCGGTTTTTTACCGAGAACTGAGAGTTTTCGCCGTTGGGTCTTTTTCTTCTTTCTGTCTTTCTTCCTTGTTCTTGCAGGAATGATCTATTATCTGATCTATCAAAAAAACCAGCCATTGAAAACCGTGCTGCCCGTACTAAAAAAAATGGTGCAAAATCCTAATCAGGCGGAAGTAATCATGCAAACACCCGATCAATGGGAAGAATTGTATCAGACGATCAATGCGTTGAGCGAACAAATGAGTAAGATGTATCGGGCGTATACTACCACAGAAGAGCAATTATATACGTTACTGAACGAACTGATGATTGGCGTATTCCTGATTGATGATGCTGATTCTCGTTTACTACTGCTTAATCCAAAGATGCAGCTACATTTAAACGTGGTAAGCTATCAACCTGAACAGCGGTACACAGAAGTCATTCAAGAGCCAAAACTCATTCAGCTGATTCATCAAGTGACTCCTGAGCATCCGCTGATCCATCAGGAGATCACCCTTACAGAAGGTCGGCAGACATTAGACTTGAGTTTGCGCTACTTTACTAATTCAGAAGGTACCGGACAGATTCTAGGGGTGGCGTATGACTTAACGAAAGTGCGACGTTTAGAAAAGCTACAAAAGGATTTCGTTGGCAACGTCTCTCACGAATTAAAAACTCCTGTGACTTCACTGATTGGTTTTACCGAGACTTTACTGGATGGTGCAAAAGATGACCCGCAAACTCTGACTTCTTTTCTTGAGATCATGCAAAAAGATGCGATCCGGTTAGATAAACTGATTCGGGAAATCATCCAGCTGTCAAAAGATGGCGAGAATTCTTACGAGATCCAGACAATTTATACAGAACCTTATTTCCAGCAAATCGTTCAAAATTATCAGCCAATCATCGAAAAGAAACGGTTGACGATTCGATTGATTGGAAAGAACGAACCATTTACTACTAAAACAGATATCCTTTATCCAATTATCAAAAATCTGATTGAAAATGCTGTCCAATATTCAAAAAGCGACAGCGAGATTATTATCCGCTATCAGGCAACAGATGATCTATCGTTTTCTGTCCAAGACTTTGGTATAGGTATCGACATTGAGGATCAGGAACGGATCTTTGAGCGTTTTTACCGCGTAGACAAGGCGCGAAGCCGACATTCAGGCGGGACCGGATTAGGGTTAGCGATTGTAAAAGACTACGTGCAACTCCTTCATGGTACGATTACTGTAGACAGTCATCTTGGAACAGGTTCGACTTTCACCGTTACCATTCCGAAAATGTAAAAAAGAGCAACTGCTCGTGCGTTTTAAAGTTGGATGACTCATCCTGCTTCGAAAGATACACGAGTGGTTGTTCTTTTTTACTCTTTTTTGAGATACTTTTCGTCAATTTTCTCGTTTAAATATCGATAGAAATTTTTTAACTACGCGACTAAACGGCTTTTGCTCTTTTTCATTTTTACGTTCAAACAAATATTCTACCAATGTGGTCAAATGCCTAAAAATCGAATCTGCCGAGAAAAATAGAATGCTCAACAGCAAAAGTGATACAGCTGAGATACCGGTGATTGAAAACAGCTTATGCAAAAAGATGACCGAAAAAAAGTTACCGCTAGCACAGAAAAGAATGATCTGACTTCTGAATTTATTCAGCGGTGAACAGATTTTATAGAGAACGAGGAACCCTACTGCAATCAAAAGCATGGTAGATGCTGTAGAAACATCTGTTTTATTTAGATTCAAAGTCACCCCGCAGATCACCAACGCACCGACTACGATCATATCTGTTAGTCCACCTGGCACAGCTTTTTCCATCACATTCATGATGAATTTCCCTCTGATTCGCTTTTTGTTTTCTTCTAGAGCAAGCAAGAAAGATGGAAGTCCGATAGTAAACAAACTAATCAATGTGATTTGTGATGGTTCTAAAGGATAGGTCAGAGCAAAGATCACTGAAAACAGTGAGAGCAAAAAGGAGAAAATATTCTTCACTAAAAACAAGCTGGCTGATCGCTCAATATTGTTCACAACGCGCCGTCCTTCTGCAACAACTTCTGGCATGCGTGAAAAGTCAGAATCAAGTAAGACCACTTGTGAGGCCTGCATGGCGGCTTCATTTCCGGAAGCCATCGCTATACTGCAGTCTGCTTCTTTCATGGCTAGAATATCATTCACGCCATCACCTGTCATAGCTACTGTATTGTTACGCTTTAGCAATTGAACGAAGATTTTCTTTTGTTCTGGCTTGACGCGTCCAAAAACTGTATATTTTTCGACAGCTGCTTCATATTCTTCTTCTGATAATTTAGATGCATCAACGTACTGATCAGCATGTGAAATCCCTGCTTGGACAGCTACATTGGATACGGTGAGCGGATTATCTCCAGAAATCACTTTGATGGCTACTTGCTGTTTTTTGAAGTAATCAAATGTGGCTCTTGCTTCTTTTCTGATAGGATTAGCAATCAGAATATAGCCTAATGGTGTGACTGCTTCTGTCAATACTGGTTCTTCAAGAATCCCATCGTACACACCAAAGACCAACACGCGATAGCCTTTTTCAGCGAAAGAAACAAACTCTTCCGCATATTCCGGCAATTGATCGCGCAAAACCATTTCGGGCGCTCCTAAAACATACACCTTGTCTGCCAACGCTACACTGCTGAATTTTTGGACAGAAGAAAAAGGAATAACATGGTGATAGGATTGATCAGTGGTTTTTGTAAAATATGCTTTAACAGCTTCCATTGTTGCATTGTCTCCTGCCATCGCTTTTGCATAGTCAGCAATGCATGTTTCCAATTGATCTGACTGACTGATTATTTCTTGTTTTTTAGAGACGATCACTTTTTGAACAGACATTTTATTTTCTGTGATCGTTCCTGTTTTATCTACACAAAGGACATTTACCCTTGCCAATGTCTCAATGCTTTTCATATTGTGTAAAAGAACTCTTTGCTTTGCTAGTTTAGTCGCACTTAATGCTAATGCAATCGTCGTCAGCAAGTACAGTCCTTCAGGTATCATACCGATCAATGCTGCTTCCATTGCAACGACACTTTCTTTGATCGTGTTTCCATTAAAAAAGTAACTTTGAGAAAAAAGCAGGATACCGATAGGAATAATGATGATCCCAATCCATTTGATCAATTGATTAAGAGAAGCAATCATCTCCGACTGTTCTCCTTCTCCCATTGTCTTGGCTTTGACTGTCAGCTGGGAAATATACGAATCTGCTCCAACTTTGTCTAATCGGGCGTAAGCTTTTCCGGAAACAATGAAACTGCCGGACATTAATGGATCGCCTATTTCTTTGGTTATTTCATCTGCTTCGCCTGTCAATAAAGCCTCATTAACTTGCAGTTTCCCTTCCACGACCTCTGCATCTGCTGGAATTTGATGTCCAGTCTCTAAAATAACAATGTCATCTATTACAAGGTCTTCTATATCTATTGTTTGTTCTATCCCGTCTCGTATGACATTGACTTTTGCTGTATTTAAAACATTTAGTTCGTCCAAGATCTTTTTGGATCGAATTTCCTGAAAAATGGCGATTCCTGTATTGGCTATGATAACTGGTAAAAAAGTCAAGTTCTTATAGGATTCTACTAAACAAAGCAAAATGGCTAAGATAAGAAAGATCAAATTGAAATACGTAAATATGTTTTCCAATACGATTTGCTGATTTGTTTTGAATGTGGGATCGACTGAATTATTTGCTGCACCTTTTTCTATTCGTTCCTTGACTTGATCTGCCGTTAATCCTTCTTTATACGATGGAAAAAGACGGATGACTTTATCTGATGATCTTTGTGTTACTTTCTTTTTTTTACTTCGATTTATCCATTTATTCTTCATGTGGCTACCTCGATTGATTTCGTTTTCTGGATATTTCCAAACTTCTCCTATCCAGTATAGAACAGATATGGAAAGTGTTCCTCACATTAAGCTTGCAAACACCTTTCATTCCTGTCATATAGCAAAAAAAAGCTACGACAGTTCTATGTCGTAGCTCTTTTTTTCGAATAAACGGTGTTCAATCAGCTGACCCTCGGTATTAGCTCAAAAAACGGCAAAATATGAGGAACTATTTTTCACAATTAAAGGAAAAATGTATATGTGGGGAAACATAGTTGATTTTTCCTTAATAGTAACGACTACCGTGGCATGTTTATCTGCTAGTTATTTGATATTTCCTTCGTGATCACGTTCTACTTCCATCATTGTGATTGGTAAATAGCCCAATTCTTTGACAGGTCCTTCTTGGATTTCTTCTGTCATCATGTAGTCTAAGAATTTTTGGACTTCAGGGGAAGGTTTTCCGTTCGTGTACATATGTTCATATGACCAGATTCCCCAGCTGTTATCTGCTACATTCTCTTCTTTTGGTTCTACACCGTCGATACTTAGTGCTTGTGTGGAATCATCGAGATATGAGAAAGCTAAATAGCTGATTGCTCCTGGTGTTTGACTTACCAGCTGCCGAACTGTTCCTGATGAATCTTGTTCTTGGGACTGCACAGGGGTAGCACCATCCAGTCCCCATTTTTCGAATGTCGCGCGGGTACCGCTGCCGTTTGCACGGTTCACGACGTTGATTTTTTGATCTTTCCCGCCAACTTCCTTCCAGTTAGTGATTTTTCCTGTAAAGATATCAATCAATTCCTGTTTGGTGATATCTTTGACATCTGTATCTTTATTGACGATTGGTGCCATCCCGACCACTGCTACTTTATGATCCACTAATTTTGAAGCATCAACTCCGTCTCTTTCTTCTGCAAATACATCAGAGTTTCCGATAGTAACTGCTCCAGCTTCGACTTGGCTCAAACCAGTTCCGCTTCCTCCTCCTTGTACAGAGATTTGATAATTTGGATTTTCTTGTACAAAGCTTTCTTGTGCTGCATCGACTAACGGCTGTAATGCTGTCGAACCTACCGCAACGATTTTTACTTGTTCATTTGAGTCACTTGAATTATTTTGTGTGGCAGAGCCATCTGTATTTCCTGATCCTGAGCCGCATCCGGCTAAAAGAATTCCCATCATACCTAGAGTAAACAATACTTTTTTCATTTTATTGCTCCTTTCTTATTTACAACTAAAGTTTATCAGTCGACTGTAAATCCCTCGTATGGTTGCTGTAAAAATATAGTTAAGTTATGTAAAAATCATGTAAACGTTTTTCGCATTCTTTACATAATAATAAAAAAAGCATATGAGAAACATGCATTTTACGCAGCTCATATGCTTTTTTACTGATGATCCACCATCAATAGTTATTTTTTATAGATACAGATCGTTCACTTTTTATCCTGATTTCTGTCCAGAAGTAAAAAAATGTTGCAAGAATAAATGAGGCAATTACTAAATAGAACCATGGTTTGATCGTCAAGAAATACATGGAGGAATAAGCTGAATCCTTCAATCCACTCTCGCTCAAACCATTAGGGCCGATAATCAAGCGAGGCAGCAAAGAAAACATAGATGTAAATACTAATAAGCAAGAAAAGTAAAGCAGCTGCCAATTGTAGTGATTGATCAGAGATTTTGGTAATAAGAGACCTACACTTATCACTAAATAGAAAACAATCAAAGCTGGAAAATTCCTAGAAACCACAAATCCGCTTCCTTGGATCAGGCCTAATATCTCCGCACCTTGTACAACAGCATTTACCCATGTAAAAGGTAGCAAAACGATAGGAAAAAACCAAAAAAATAAATAAAGCCGATCGATTACTGTTTTTCTTCTCATTAACGTTCCCCCAAACTACTTTTTCTCTCATCATACTATACAATTTTCTATCTAAAAAAATTAGGGGGAAAAACTTTTTTTTTAGAGATAATGGCATGAGAGTTTATTCATTTAATCTAGAAATAATGAAAAAGTAATTGATTATTGCAGGATTCAATTTACAATAAAACTAACAAAATAATAACACTTGTTAGGTGGTGATGAAAGATGATAAAAACTTGCTGGAAAAACCTTCCGTTGCTTTTATCTTTTGTTCCTTATGTGCATTTCGCCTTACTGCTTGATTTTCGTTATCATTCCGTAAGCGGGTTCATCACATTGATATTTTTATCTCTTTTTGCTGGATATTATTTTCAAAGGAACAGGCGTATTATATCTCTATTCATTGCCAATATTATATCTACTGTCACTTCCTATTTATTTTGCGCCAATTTTACTGAATGGCGTTACTTCTATCATCCTTTAAAACCGACCCAGCTGATCTTGCTTCTTGCAGGTATTTACTTAGTTCCACAAATCCTTGGGTCGTTATGGGCGGTAGCCTTATCTTATAAAAAAGCTCGGCATCCATAAAAACAAACCATATATGTACAAAGAGAAGCTACTTTCTTCTTTTTATACATATATGTTTTTCTTATATCATGTATACATTTATTACTTTTTTTCTCTTTTATACTCTTAAAAAATGCTGAAATATCAGCATTTTATCTATCTCCTGCTTTTTCTATCTTTTCTGATTTTTAATATCACTATCACCAAAACTATCACTAGTTTTTCTATTTTTTACTTCTTTTCTTCTCTCCAAACACTAAAAACAGTTGTGTAATAATTGCAGCAATAATGATTCCAATAATAGATATTGAATTTGAGGTGGAAACATCTATAATATTCAAAGAATAAAGTGTTGAAGAAAGTAAACTAATTAAAACAATTCCTCCATAAAAAATAGTTTGTGAGTATACCCAATTTTTTTTAGAAGACAGACTTCGTTTAGTCAAGTCCATAATCCTGTGTAAAATACTATACAATGTTTTACCGGTCTCTCATTGATCAAACTTAATATATTTTCTTGTAGAACTGAGCCATTCGTCATGAAGGTCCATAAGGACAGCTCCA
>NZ_JAPRGK010000024.1:0-14490 GCF_035726465.1 Enterococcus sp. E4-150
TAGATTGTAACGCAGGTAGTAACCAACAGCGACAATAATGACGTCTTTTTTGAATTGTTTGCCTTTAAAATGATTCATTACTCTGTCCTCTCTGTCTTTTTTCTCAATTTTACACTAAAATAGATTTCTTGGAAAACTTTGCAACAGAACCAAAATTTGCATGCGTCGGTCTTCGATCAAAGAATAATTGTTTTTCATTTGCTCACCCTCTACCTTTATTCTAGTGATACCTTAACAAATATGAAGACCAATTGTTAGATTAAAAAATGATTAAAAGGTGTGCACACCCTTTCCCTTGATAGTAATATCGGTCGTTTGTTCCGCAAAATCGCTTCAAGCAAGCCAAACTTTTCTCATCTTCCTCGTTTTCTCTTATAATAAATGTAAACAGTCAAATGAGGAGGAAACAAAATGAAATGGCGTGGGGGTAGACAAAGTTCCAATGTGGAAGACCGCTCTGGTCGTTCCGCAGGTTCAGGAGGAAAAATAATGGCCGGCGGTGGTATCGGTACGATTGTTATCGCAATCCTCTTTTTTCTATTCAGTGGAGGTGATTTAAACTCCGTCACAGATATTTTGGGAGGCGGACAAGCCGCTAATTATCAAACAGAAAATGTGGCTTCAGACGAGTATACAGAGGAAAAAGAATTCTCCGCTGTCGTCTTCGGCCATTTGGAAGATTATTGGAATGGTGTTTTTGAAGCAGAACAGACTACGTATCAAGATCCTAAACTGGTTTTATTTACAGGAAGTGTTCAATCGGCTTGTGGGAATGCAACTTCTCAAGTTGGTCCCTTTTATTGCCCTGCCGATCAAAATGTTTATCTGGATCTCAGCTTTGCAACAGAACTTTCTCAAAAGTATGGGGCCAGCGGAGATTTTGCTATGGCCTATGTCATTGCTCATGAAGTTGGTCATCACGTACAAAACGAACTTGGTATTACACAGCAACTCGATAAGATCCGCCAACAGGTTTCTGAAAAAGAATACAATCAATATAGTGTTCGTTTGGAACTACAAGCGGATTATTTAGCCGGTACATTTGCCAAGTATCTACAAGGAAAAACTTATAACGGCCAACCGATTTTAGAAGCTGGTGATATCGAAGAGGCTATCACAGCTGCTAATGCCATCGGTGATGATACGTTACAAAAGGAATACCAAGGATATGTCGTACCAGATAGTTTTACTCATGGGACTTCAAAACAACGAGTTGAATGGTTCAACCGGGGGTTCAAATATGGTGATTTGGAGCATGGAGACACCTTCAATGAAAAAAACCTTGATTTGGTCTACGGATCATAACAAAAACGTTCCTTTTTAGTCACTCTTTTTTCACATTTGGGCGGTATAGTTTATTCATACCAACAAACCCTAACTTTTTCATTTTACTCCTTGCCTGCCAGTCCCCGCTGGCAGGCCCTTTTTTTTCATGGTGCTATTTTAGTTTTTTTTAACCTTTGGCCTGTTTTTTTCTTTAAAACGCTAAGGGTTAATCACAATTTTTTCATATTTTCCGGTTACTATATAAATAACCCAACAAACAACCCAACTTTTTCATTTTTTACTCCTTGTCTGTCAGTCCCCGCTGACAGACTTATTTTTTTTCTTGCCAAAATTCTCAAAATGCGCTAAGGTTATTTATGCGCGGAAGTGGCGGAATGGCAGACGCGCACGCTTCAGGCGCGTGTGAGTATATCTCGTGTGGGTTCAACTCCCATCTTCCGCATTTTGAGCAGATCATCTTGGATGATCTGCTCTTTTTTATGTGTTTCTTTTGTCTAAATAAAGAAAAAAGCTTAAGCTAGAAGTATATCAATAGGAAAAAGATAGGAGGAAATCCAATGAAAGAAGTACCAACAGCGAAAATCAAATTAACTGAGGTCAAAGAACTCTTTGATGCTGGTTATGAAATCTTAGGAGAATTACGGTCTGAGGTGAATGCCCCAGTCGTTAGAGCAAAATTTCTGAATTAAGAAGTGATTGCCATTTATGGAAAAGAAGCAGCAAAAATTTTTTATGATCCACGAAACTTTAAACGTGAAGGAGCAATGCCTAAACTCGTCCGTTCAACCTTGTTAGGTGAAGAGGGGGTTCAAATTTTAGACGGGGAACAACATCACCATCGGAAAAACTACTTTATGGACTTGATGACACCTGAGAGAATGACCGATTACCATGATTTGTTGGAACGAAACCTTTCTCATGAACTGGATAAACAATCCGGTACCTTTGAGCTTTTTTCACTCACAAAAAATGTTCTATTCAAAACGATTTGTGAATGGTCAGGAATCAATCTAGCACCACTGTCTCAATTAGAGATCAGTGAGTTAGCTGATTTTATCAAGTTGCTATGTTCAGCGGGACTGTCACCTCCCCTGTCGCCCATTTAAGAGGCGTCGAATATCGTAAAAAATCTGAGAAATGGGCTCAAGGATTGATTGAAGAAGCTCATCAACATCCTGTTGCTGGCAAAGAATCATTAGCACTTTATACTTTCGCTACTGCCACTGATCTTGAAGGTAATTTACTGCCGATCGAAGTTGCAGCCGTCGATCTGTTAAATATCATCCGCCCTACGGTTGCTTTAACCGTTTGGATCGCTTTGATGGGACATGCCCTTTTTAGTACAACGACCATCTACCAAGCACTTAAACAAAACTTTTCGGAGTTACAGGATTCATTTATTCAAGAATTACGCCGCTTTTATCCTTTCTTTCCAATGATGCCCGCCATTAGCTTGCAAGATGTTGTCGTCGATGGTTATCTGATCCCTAAGGACAGCTGGGTCGTCCAAGATATTTATGGTACGAATCATGATCCGAGAACCTTTGATCAGCCAGATGACTTCAAAGTGGATCGCTTTGTCGGACGTACACAAGCCATTTCCTATGAGGAAGAATATGAAATGATCGCACAAGGAGGCGGTGATTTCCGCAAAATGCACCGCTGTGCTGGTGAATGGATCACCTTGCATACGTTGCGCGTGTTCAGTGATTTACTGGTCAACCACTATCAGTTTGAAGTTCCTGAACAAGATTGGAAGATTCCAATGAATCACTTTCCAACCTATCCAGAAAGTAAAGTTCTCTTATTTAAAGAAGCTGCAATGACCACAGAAAATGAGTAACTACTGATCGTTGTTATTAAGTGCAGCTCACAAAAACGCAGCCCAAGCAAGCTTAGGGCTGCGTTTTTTGCTTACTTCTCTACAGATGCCGTACGGAAATAAAAATAGGCACCGTATGCGGGAAATTGGATATCTTTGATCGTTGACCTGATCAAATAATTTGATGCACTCTGATATAGAGGAACTTGAGCTGCATCTTCTGCTAACAGAATTGATTCTGCTGATTTGTAATCTTCAAATACTTTATCTGGATCATTGGCATCCACGGTACGTGCGTTTTCTGTCAATGCCGTATAGTCCTCGTTGACATATCCACCGTAATTGTAAGAAGAACCTTTTTTATATAAATTGAAATAAGAGTCCAAGTCACTGCTGCCAGCAATCCAACCAGAAATCGACAACTCATATTGACCATCTGCTCGTGATTGATTCAAATTCGTTCGTGGTTGTTTATTGATTGTAATCGTCAAACCAGGCAAATGATCTTGAAGCTGATTTTGCAGATATTCACCGATTTTTTGTCCGTGATCATCATCTGTTACCAATAAAGTCAGTTCAATTTTGTCACCGATAGCTGATTGTGCTTGACTCCATTCTGCTTGTGCTTTGTTACTATCGTATTCATTGTAGTCCCCGCTATAAGTGCGAAAATCTTCATTGGTATTCGGATTGGCATAAAGCCCACTGGGAATAAGGCCATTCAATACGCTTGCTCCATCGTTCAACACATCATTCACGAGACTCTCTTTGTCAATCGCCAAAGCGATGGCTTTACGAAGGTGGACATTTGACAATGGTTTATTTGCCTGTTTATTAAAATCTAAAAAATAGTTGGCAATATCCTTTTGAGTGACTAAGGAGTCATTATTTTGGTACTGTTGCACATAGAGTCCGCTGATTTTTTGCAGATCCAACTCTCCGCTTTCAAACAACTGGATTCCAGTATTCTCCTCTTTGATCGTGGAACCTTTGATTTTATCCAACTTAACTACCGCTTGATCGTAATACTCAGGATTTTTGGCAAGCGTCCATTCTGCACCGGTCTGTTGCCAGTCTTTCAGAATGAAAGGTCCCGTATAGAGCAAGTCTTCACTTGTTTTCCCATATGCCGTCCCTTTTTCTTCAACATAAGACTGTCTTTGAGGCGCTAACCAGCCAATCGACACCACCGATAAAAAAGAAGGTTGCGGCTGTTCCAAATGGACGACAAAGGTCTTTTCATCCGGTGTTTCTAAGCCAATCGTCGCAATGTCTGCTTTCCCTTCGCGAATATCTTGACTGTTGACGACATTGTCTAAAAGATACGCATTAGGCCCCATGGTTTTAGGATCGACCAGTTTCTTCCAAGCATAAGCAAAATCTGCTGCTTGCACTTGCTGCCCATCACTCCATTTGGCTTCTTCCTTTAGTTTAAAGGTATATGTCTTGCCATCTTCACTGATGACTGCTTCCTCCGCCAAACCGGGAACTGGCTGACTCTTTTCATCAAAACGATACGACCCTTCAAAAAGATGCTGGATAACGGTAAACGTAACTTTATCCGTTGTTTGCGTCGTATCTAATGTTGTCAACTCTGCCGGTAAGCTGACTGAAATCTCTTGAACTTCTGGATCTGTCTCCTTTGCGGACGATCCAGTCGTGCTACATCCTGCTAACAAAAAACTTAAAATTCCTACAACAACCAGACCCTTTTTCATTTACTCTCCTCTTTCCTTTTCACTTGCGAGTTGCAAGCTTGATCAAATAAAAAAATCCTCGTCCCTTTGCTGATCATCATTGATCAACAAAGGGACGAAGACTTCGTGTTACCACCCTTTTTCGTGTCATTTTTACAAATAACACCTCATCAGTACGTATGCATACTCGGCAGGATAACGGCTGCGTTCCGTCTAACCAGCGTAAACCAGTTAAAAGACTCTGAGCTCATCTTCACTTAGCGTTCTGTCCCCTTTCTCACCAACCCGGGTTCTCTTTAAACAGTCATCAAAGCTACTCTTCTCATCGATGTCCTATATTCTACTGAATTGATAAAAGTACACTATTCCTCGTTTTTCAAGTCAAACAGTTTTTAGAATTTTCAATCTTTTCAATAATGGCTTCGAGACTTTTTGGAGGGCAAATACTTGCCAGCTTAGTGTTTTTTTTTCTAAGATAAAGAAAAGAAACCTTGCTCGAAAGGATGAAATCAATGAAACTTGCTGAAGCATTATTACTACGAAGAGATCTTGAATCCAAACTCACTCTGTTACGAGAAGAGATTGCCAGTAGTGCCGTGATCCAAGAAGGCGATACGTTAGACCGCAGCATCGGCGACTTACTGCTGGATTATGAAACAACAAACCAAGAATTTGCCCAGTTGGTCATTGCAATCAATCAGCGAAATGCGGTCGCCAAAATCGGTGAACAAGAAACGATTGCTGCTGCATTAGAGAAACGGGAAGCTTTAAGGCGTTCGCATGCGATGCTAACGGCAACATTGGAAGCAGCCAAGGTTGCTCCACGGATGGGACGTAATGAGATTCGTATGATCCGAACGATCGATACCAAGCAAATCACCGACCGTTTGAATCAAACCGCAAAAGCCTTACGTGAATTAGACGGGCAGATTCAACAAACAAATTGGCTTGTTGATTTATAAAACAGCTGGGTGGGAGTCAAAAGCGAGCACAAAGCAGGTACAGGCTTATATGTACACCAATGGGGTCTGGCAGGGACCAGTTTAATGACTGCTGTTCAGTTACAAGCGTACAACTTATATTTTTCAATTAACGACCACGTGCTGGTTTGACAAGGTGGGTGCCTCTGTTTATCTTTTGTTACTCAAAAGGTAAACAGAGGTTTTTTTTCAACAAGACCTCTTTCAAAAGCAAAAGACCCCCTGATCCGTTTCTAACATAGGAAACCAGATCAAGGAATCTTTGATCGTTTAGCTATATAGGTTGAATTAAATACTTTACATCCGCACGCACAGTCGGTCAATCACCTCAAGGGGACGCTCGTTTACATCGGCTAAGAAACCGCGGACCGACTGTTTGATTTTCTGGACGTGGTCAAAAAAACATTGTTGATGACCGATTCCTTGAGCCACTTCCAAACGCCTTCCATTAGGTTCAACTGAGGGCTGTAGGGAGGGAGGAAGATGAGTGCCAGGCGCCTAGCGTTTTCTTCAAAAAATTCTAACATTCCTTCTTTTACTAACAATTTGCGAGTCGAAGCGATCGTACGATGAGTCAAGATATAATGTTTAGATCCTTGTTGTTTCAATTGCGTCAATGTGTCATACACATGATCAAATGTGACAGGTTGGCGTGTATCAAGCGTTTCGTATTGATGGAAATCATCTGAGAATTCTCGAAAGTCCAAATGATATTTTTCAGTCAATGCTTTTGAAGATTTTTCTTTCAATAATCGATAAACAGCTTTTGGATCAGCAACTACTTGCCGATCTTCTAAAGCTTTCATCATGCTGTCAAGCATGATCGGATACGTATCGAACAACGTCCCGTCAAAATCCCATATATATGAATCAAACATTATTTTCTCACTATCTTCCTAATTTTTAAATGAATGTATTGGTGCCGGGATCCGCCCGCCTCGTTGGATAAAGTCCGTCGATTTCGCCGAATTCGTCCGCATGACTGGAGCAGTCCCCAGCAAACCGCCGAATTCGACAGAATCGCCGACTTTTTTATCTTTAGCGGGGATGATCCGCACCGCCGTTGTTTTATGATTGATGACACCGATCGCAGCTTCATCAGCGATCATCGCCGCAATCGTCTCCGCTGGTGTATCTCCGGGGATCGCGATCATGTCCAGACCCACTGAACAAATGGCGGTCATCGCTTCTAATTTCTCCAGATTCAGATAGCCTTCTTCTACGGCTTTGATCATACCTGCATCTTCAGAAACCGGAATGAATGCGCCTGATAAGCCTCCCACATGGTTGCAGGCCATCACGCCGCCTTTTTTCACAGCATCGTTCAATAAAGCCAGTGCGGCCGTTGTACCGTGTGTGCCGACAGATTCCAAGCCCATTTCTTCCAAGATCAACGCGACACTATCACCAACTGCCGGAGTAGGAGCTAATGACAGATCCACAATACCAAAGGGTACGTGCAATCGCTCAGAAGCGATTTGACCGACTAATTGTCCCATCCGCGTGATTTTAAATGCCGTCTTCTTAACTGTTTCAGCAACCACATCGAAAGATTCGCCTTTGACCTTTTCCAGAGCGCGTTTTACTACGCCCGGTCCGCTGACACCGACATTGATCTCGCAATCTGCTTCACCGACCCCGTGGAATGCTCCCGCCATGAAAGGATTGTCTTCCACCGCATTCGCAAAGACTACCAACTTCGCACAGCCCATATCTGAAGCTTCGGCGGTTTGTTTGATGGTTTCACCCATCAATTTGACAGCGTCCATATTGATCCCTGCCCGTGTCGAACCAATATTGACAGAAGAACAGACAAATTCTGTTTCTGCCAAGGCTTCCGGAATCGATTGGATCAAGGACAGGTCCGCTCCTTGATAGCCTTTTTCAACTAATGCGCTATACCCGCCGATAAAATTGATCCCCACCACTTTTGCGGCTTTGTCCAAAACTCGCGCAAAAGCAACACAGTCTTGCCCGCCGCTTGCGGAAGCAACGATTGCGATCGGCGTTACCGAGATCCGCTTGTTGATGATGGGGATCCCAAATTCACTGGCGATCTCGTCACCGACTTTTACAAGATTTTTCGCTTTGCTGGTGATTTTATTATAGATATTTTGACAAGTCTTTTCTGTGCTGGCATCGATACAGTCCAACAATGAAATACCCATTGTGATCGTCCGGATATCAAGATTTTCTTCTTCTACCATCCGGATCGTTTCAAGAATTTGTTTTGTTTCCATCATTTCCCTCCGAATTATAGTTTATGCATCGCATTGAAGATCTCTTCATTTTGAATGCTGATTTTGACGCCCAACGTGTTTTCAACTTGACTCAATGCTTGCTTGATCGCTTCTAAATCAGCCTCTGGTTGCATTTGCAACATCATCATCATGGTAAAATAATCTTCCATGATCGTTTGAGATACATCTAGAATATTGATATTCAATTCTGCCAACTTCTGGCTGACACCGGCAATGATCCCAACCTTGTCCTTCCCGACCACCGTTAAAATAGCTTTCATTATTCTTATTCCTCCAATTTTTTCAATAGTATACCATAATTTATGATAGTTTTATGAAAAATTCTGAAACAAAGGGCTATTTCCTTCAGCCAATATTCGTCTTTAGAGGATCGATTTATTGACGATCTGCAAGTTCTTATCAAAGCGGTAGTGGATCGGCTGCGCATTGGGAATATCAATGGTATCCATTTGGTCTTCCGGTACATCCTCCAAATATTTCACCAGTGCCCGCAGACTGTTGCCATGTCCGGTAATCAAAACATTCTTACCCGAACCCAACAGCGGCGCGATCTCGTCTTGCCATAATGGCGCGACCCGCTGGACCGTCATTTGCAGATTTTCTCCATGAGGAATGTCTTGATCTGCCAATTGTGCGTAACGGCGATCAAAATGGTTTTCTTCTACTAATGGAGGCATTTCATAATAATCTCGACGCCAGCGTTTGACTTGATCTGCCCCGAATTCTCGTGCCATTTCATCCTTATTTTTCCCTACTAAAGCGCCATAATGCCGCTCGTTCAGACGCCAGGTTTTAAATGTCGGTATCCGTAACTGATCGCTTTCTTCTAAGATAATCTGGCAAGTCAATGATGCCCGCTTCAATACTGACGTAAATGCAGCGTCAAACTCGATCTGCGCGTTTTTGATTTTTTCCCCTGCCTTACGAGCCTGTTCCTGTCCTTTTTCTGTCAGAGAAACATCCAGCCATCCCATCCAATAATTTTCAAAATTTGCTTCACTTTCCCCGTGCCGCATCAGTACTACATCCATATGGTGTTAGGATGATTTAGTGGACACATTTTGGGAGAGGACTATAATAACCTCGAACGAAAGGAAGTTCGCTAAATGAAAAAGTACAGTCAAGAAAGAAAAGACATGATCCTTCAACTCGTCGCAACTGGTAAGCCGGTTGCCGAAATTTCCCGTGAATATGGCATTGCAGAACAAACGATTTACAAATGGAAGAAAAGCAACACGCCCGTTACTGGCAGTTCGCTGACTCCCGCTCAGATTAAACAGATGGAAAAAGAAATGACGCGTCTGCGACAGGAGAACGAAATCTTAAAAAAAGCAATGGCTATATTCACGAAGTAAACTTATACAGTAAAATCCTCTTCATTGAAAACGAGAGCAACGAGTATCCGACGCGCATGCTTTTGCGAGTAATGGAAGTAGCTCCAAGCACGTATTATAAGGAACTCAAACACACACCAAGTCAGCGTGAACTTGAAAATGAACGCATCGATAAAGCCATCTTATCGATTTACACAGACAGCAAGAAACGTTATGGTGCCTGGAAAATTCATCATCAGCTGATAGAGCAAGGCTTTGATTTGTCGATCAAACGGGTGCAAAAACGGATGCGTCTCCTTGGCATCCATTCGATCACCGTAAAAAAATATCATCCAACCAAGGCTTCTAAAGAGCGCGTTGAAGAACGGACAAATCTCTTAAACCAAGATTTCTCCACAACCAGCATCAATCAAAAATGGGCCGCTGATATCACATATATCTCGACTGCAAAAGACGGCTGGACCTACCTGGCTTCTGTGATCGATCTTTATTCGAAAAAGATCATCGGCTACACTTACGCCAAGCAGATGACCACTGAAATCGTGATGAATGCGCTAGAATCAGCAATCCAAAATCAACAACCGACAGACGGACTGATCATCCAAACCGATCTTGGTTCGCAGTATACTAGCTCCGATTTTGAGGAAGCAATGCGCACGAACAAGATAACGCACTCTTATAGTCGCAAAGGTACGCCTTACGACAATTCCTGTATCGAATCGTTTCACGCGGCATTAAAGAAAGAAGAAGTCTATCAAACGACCTATCATTCTTATGAAGAAGCCAAACTCGAACTGTTTCAATATATTGAAGGATGGTACAACCGCAAGCGAATTCATGGAGCAATTGGCTATCTGACACCACAACAGGCAGAAGACCAAGCTCGGCAGCACGCGCAATAGCTACTCACATTTTTTGAACGAATCCACGAGAATCTCTTTTCATGGTTTCAGAGAATGGTCAAACGGTTTTAGTTTGACGATTGTCTGAAATCATGAAACAACTCGAGAGTGGATTGGTTGCAAAAAAACTCTCAAAAAATGAGTCCACTTTATTGACACAGATCCAAACCCTTGGTTTCTTCCCAAGCGGATGGCATGCTAATCTCTCTTAAATTAGCTTGTTTACTCCAATTAGGATCGTTAAGAATAATTGATCGATTTCCTAAAGAATCAGTTGTATTTGGCTCCTCAACATCATTCAACGGCTCTAGTTCAACCACATAGTTTGGCTCTGCATAATTGACCATATCAGAAGCATTAAATGTTCTTACTGCCTCTTCCACACTAATTTCTTCGTTCAATTTCACTAATAATACTTGATCTCGCTTATTATAATCGCTTTCATTTGTCCTAAGAGTCAAATCTTTTTCCACCATAACTTTTACACCCAATAAATTTTGCGGTTTATTTTTCTCTGTTGAAATTCTTTGTGTAGCCTTTAAACTGACAATTAGCTCATTGGGTACATACTCTATTTGAGAGTCATCTAATTGGCTCATAATCCTTTCTTTTTGGTTAGTATCTGCAGTTACTTGTTTAGTATGAGCCATGAACCCAAACATACTCACCCCAACAACCAATCCTAAATATATTTTCTTTTTAAACTTTTTCATCTACATCTCCTCCTAATAGTTTTATTTTAGAGTTAGCTCTATTACTTATTTACTAACTCAACAACAGATTATCATACACTTGTTAATGAAATCACAATATCTCATTAAAACACACCCTAAAATCATAACCGTTCCTATGCTCATTTTTTGGATTTTTTAATCACGTAACCAGAAAAATAAATCCCCTCTATTTCACGCAAATCAAAGAAGAACTAAGTAACTACCGTTTAAAGGTAGTTACTTAGTTCTTCTTTGATTATTATCTAACTTTATTATTCATTCCCCACCCTTTGCGCAGTGAGTCTTCGGTATCTTGTTTTATCTGACTGGTAGTTCTTATTATTTCTCCACGATCATCTAACTCTGGAACAATTGGATATTTTTCTCTGAACAAGTCTAGTTCTTTCACCACGTCATTAAACAAATCTTGCTTATCTTCTTGCGTAAGATTCTGTTTAATATACTCATCTAAAGCTTTTCTAAGCAATTCATCTCTTGTCATATTAGTCTCATACTTTTCTACTAAAACTCTGGAAGTCGCATTTAACAAAGTCGACAGTTTTAAAGGATGCTTGGTGGAATAAACCTTATCAAACTTTCTGATTGGTGCGCCAACTTTTTTTGTTCTTCCTCTACTCTGTCTTTCAACATTGGAGGAAGTTTTTATTTCTTGAACTTGGTGCACTTCTAATTGCTTATTTTCAGATGGTGTAATTGCTTGCTGCTTTTTCTTTGCTTCTGCTTCTTTTTTTATTTTGGCGAGTCCTTTGTTGTTCCCAAAAATATCAAGTCCTTTGATGTCAGCCAATTACTCCACCTCCGCATACCAATTCTCGTGTTCTTCCAATTCTTTCAAAATACTGATAAATAATTCGTGGCTTTTGCGATCCCATTGTTTTAAGAGACCTTTCTTTGTCTTCTCCATCGTAATACCTGATCCGTCGTATCGTTTTAAGCGCGCATTTTTGAGTACAACATTTTTAATCAAATGTTCCCCATAAATCTCTTGGGCTTGTTTATACATTTCCTGATCTACTGCGTCACCGCTTTCCAACATGAAAGGAATAACACCAGCAACATATAAATTTGTATCAAATTCTTTCACAAAAAAGTCCATATACTCAAGATATTGCATCGCATTTCTCATCGATTTTACTTGGGTCTGTAAGACGACGATTGCCCAGTCCGCAATGTACATCGCGGATTTACTATATACAGAAATAGAAGGTGGGACATCTAAATAGATGACGTCAAACTCATCAAATAATGGTTCTAGCTTTTCTTTCATATATTTGAATTGGGATAATGAATCATTATATTGGTCTTTGATCCAATCATCATACATTTCAAAGGACATGTCTGCTGGAAGTATATAGAGGTTATTGATTACTTTATAGACAGCCTCTTTAGGTGGAAGATTGTTTATCAACACGTCAGTCACAGTATTTTCGTAAACAATCGGTTCACCTTCTCCGCCTCCTTCTTCGTTAGTGAAGTTCATATGCGTTAAGTTCATCACATCAGAAGTATTTCCTTGCATATCCAAGTCAATTATCAAGGTTCTTTTTCCTTCATTAACTGCTGATTCAAACCCTAACATTTGCGCGCACGTACTTTTACCTACGCCACCTTTAAAATTACCGATTACATATTTCTTCGCTACCACGTTCCTACCTCTTTTCTTTTAGCAATATTCATTTGATACTATTATAACATATTTATTTTTAGTTACTACCAAAAAAAAAATATATATGTACTACCTTATAATTAATAAGGAAAAGGTAGTACATAAATAAGGAAAAGCTGAAATATATTGATTTATAGCTTTCCTCAAAGTAATGACGTTATTTAATTTATCGAGAAGCAGAGAATACTCGCGACTTTAGTCATGTAGACGAATCAGATTTTCGATAAAAAAGAAGCCGTCCTTCTTAAGAACGACAACAAATCACTAGATTAATTTTTTCAACTGTTCATAAAAGTTTTCATGCGTTCCACATAAGAATACTGGAATAACCTTGTTTTCTATAATCTCGTAAGCTACTCTATATGTTGTGCCCGCATATTTGAACCCACTAGACCAAATACCTGATAAATCCCCAGTTTTTTGTTCACCCTTATATGGATCAATCGCAATTTCATCATAAATTAAATTCAAAAATTTTTCTTTCAATGGCTTCTCTTTTAGCTTTTTTAAATACTTAATGACATGTTTTGAAGGAACGATTTCATAAGCCAATTTCTGTTGCCAACTCCTCTTTAGTCATTACTTTAGAATTAGTAAGTGTATCTTCAGCAATATCTCTAAAGGAAGAATGCATTTTGTTTTTTCTATTCTTAAATTCTACAAGAATCTCATCTTTATCGTAGCCTTCTGCAATTATATCAGACAAAATATCTTCGCTAAAATCATAAAATTCTTTTTGTGGTTCAACAAATTCATAAAGAATACCATTCTCTACCAACTTTGCTTCAACTTCGACTCCATTAGGAACATTAAAATCTTTAGGTACTGTCAACATGATTGAATTGCCTTGTTTTCTTGTTTTTGTAATCATTTAAATCCCTCATTTCTAACAGTATGTAATTACTTAGTAAATACATTATACCACGAGATAATGTATTTACAAGTAATTACTGTGACTCGTAATGCGTCCTTGCTGAATAAATTTCAACCACGTGTTCATCTTCATCTACCTTATAAACAACCCGGTGTTGTCTATTCAATCTTCTAGAATACCTACCTTCATGTGTAGGTTTTAACTTCTCAAATGATTGGGTAGGGAGATAGGGATCTTCCTTTAAAGTCTGAATAACCTTCTCAAATTGAGGTTTCAAATTAGACTGTTTGATTTTCTTTAAATCAGCTTTAGCCGAGTTTTTAATCATCACAGAATAGTTATTCATTATAAGTTATCCCAATCAATTTCATCAACATTAGTAAATCCACTATCATCTTTTTCTCGCTTACGAACAACACCCAAAGTGCCTATTTGCTCAAGTAATAGCGTTTCTTTGATTGCTTTCCAATCATCCAAACCAATAAGCACCGCATTATTTTCACTGCGCTCACTAATGATTTCAATTTCCGTATGATTCTCATTTACATCTTTCAACAACTTATAAAAATTTTTCCGTGCTGAGTTAGGATTTAAGACTGTTTTTGCCATATCTACTCCCCCTCTAATTTATATCTCCATTCTAACGTACTTAATTAAGTACGTAAATTCGATTGTTTTGTTTAAATTGGAGTACCAAAACAGCATTGTAAAGTGTTATCCGTTTCCTTTATACCCGTGGTGCTAGTTAATTTTTTCCTAGAGGAAAATGTCTAAACATGTTGGTAAATCAACAAAAAAACGCATAGAGTAGTCTCAAAACTCCCAAGAAATGAGGACTACATATGCGTTCATCAAAATATACTGAACATTATACAGATACTTTTATAACATTCAAGGAAATTATGAGAACTGTTTCTAACATATACCACAATT
>NZ_JAPRGK010000025.1:0-13729 GCF_035726465.1 Enterococcus sp. E4-150
GAAAATGGACGAAACCTATATCAAAATTAAGGGACGTTGGCATTATCTTTATCGTGCAATTGATGCGGACGGCTTAACCTTAGATATCTGGTTACGAAAGAAACGGGATACGCAAGCAGCCTATGCTCTCTTAAAACGACTCCATAAACAGGTTGCTGAGCCGAAAGCAATTGTGACCGATGAAGCACCTTCTCTTGGCTCCGCCTTTAGAAAGTTACAGAGTGTGGGTTTATATACTAAGACAGAGCACCGAACTGTGAAGTATCTTAACAATTTAATAGAACAAGACCATCGACCTATTAAACGACGAAATAAATTTTATCAAAGTCTCCGTACAGCCTCTTCCACGATTAAGGGCATGGAGACCATTCGGGGAATATATAAAAAGAACCGAAGAAATGGAACGCTCTTCGGCTTTTCGGTGTCTACTGAAATCAAGGTATTAATGGGAATAACAGCCTAAGATATTTGGAGTTCAGAGAGGGCGCGTTTGATTTTCAAACTTCGCAACAGAACCATCATTTGAATGGGGTGGCAGCAGGAGTGGTGCAGTCTTTTCAAAACTGTTTACAAGAGAATCAAATCAGTCCAGATGATGTGGTTTTCGTGGCTCACTCGACAACGCAAGCAACGAATGCATTGATTGAAGGAGATGTAGCTAAAGTTTTGGAGTAATCGGCATGTCGAAAGGCGGTCTTGAAGGATTTTTAGCCAAAAGACAAACACGATTGAACGATATTGATCTAGGGAACAAGAAAAAAATCGAAATCGTCAATGCTTTTTTACCAGTAAAACATTTGAATGTGGATCGAGTGGCTGAAACGATCTCTAATTTAGAAAAAGAAAAAGCGGAGGTACTAGTGTCTTCGATGGCCTTTGGGGTAGATAATGGTGAGCCAGAACGTGTTGTTTATGAAGCTGCTTCTTGTAAAGCCATTCCAACAACGATGGCATCTGATATTACTAAATTATATGGATTGACAGACATCGGTACGCCAATCGTCAAACAGCATAATGGTATCAATGAGATCACCTTATATTATGACTTGCCGCTCTTCTTTTATTTCATCATCGGGTTGACCTTCATTGGTTGGCTGATTTTATTCATCATGTTTATTAGAAGTCGGATACATTCATAAAAAAATGAGGTCGAGACAAATCTAAAAATCAGTCTTTCTACAGACGCTCGAATAAACGGCGAGAGCAGAAGCAACTCCTTCGGAAATAAGCCGAAATTCACAAAAATTTGAAAAGCAATTTTCGTTCATTTCTTCTTATTTCTCGGAGTTAAACACTTCTGTCCCAGCTTCTCTCAAATAAACGGTGTCCAAAAGTCAGGCTTTTCGGGAATTTCAAAAAAGAGGTTGAGACAGAAGTAAGAAACACTTTTGTCTCAATCTCATCTTTTGGTTATTCTATCTCTTCATTTCAATTCCTACCAGTTATTGCTTGGGGTTCAGTGGCACAACTGTTTCTCTCTTGATCAAGTGATGAGGGATGACTAGGCGCACGCCGCTACTGATCTCGTTATGGATCAATTCTTGTAATTTTTGCATGGCTACTCGCCCTAATTCGGAAATATCGATATCGATACTTGTGAGATAAGGATGAGTCAGTGTAGAAAAAATCGAATTATTGAAACTGATGATCGATAAGGTTTCTGGAATAAGATAACCGTACATTTGCGCTAATTGCATCGTGCGAAGTGCAAAAATATCATCGATTACCACAAGTGCTGTAGCACCGGCGTTTTTTAAGATAGTGTCAAAGGATAGATAGTCTTCTGCCTTTTCGATCACAACGCTAGGGTGAACATCTAGTCCAGCCATCATCATCGCTTTTTGATACCCGAAATAGCGTTCGAAATAGAGGCTTTCGTGGGTCGTGTTCGTAACGAAAAGAATCTGTTCATGCCCATTTTGGATAAGAAAATCAGTTGCCTGTTTTCCCAATAGCTGGTTGTCGTTATCAACGTAGATGATCTCATTTTCATGCTGATAAGGTTGACCGATCAGAGTGAAGGGAATCTCGTTTTGATACAAATAATCGATGACTGGGTCTTCGCTATCAGAGTACACTAAGATAAAGCCATCGACTTGTTTTTGTAAGTGCATTCTTTGGACATTTTCTAATAAGACATCAAAATTTTTCGCTGTTGCAATGGCTATTGTCATGTCGTGGTGACGTGCTTCTTCATTGATTGCATCCATGATCTCTAAGTAGAAGGGATTACCGATTCGTTCTTTAGAATCAAGTGGCGGCAATATCACGCCGATGGCACTAGAAACCCGTTTACCTAAATTTCTAGCAGTGATATTCGGTACATAGCCAAGTTCATCCATGATTTTTCGGACTTTCTTTTTGGTTGCTTCGGAAATACTTGGATGGTCATTGATGACGCGTGAGACAGTAGAGGTAGCTACTCCCGCTTTTTTTGCAACATCTTTTACCGTAATTGCCATAATTTAAACACCTTTCTTCTAAATAAAAATCTCTTCTTTTCTGAGCTATTCGTAATCAAAACAAGCAACTATTGAGTATTTGCTATCTGTTCATTCGGTAAAATAGTAAACTGATAGGTCGTATGGTTGACCTTTTCTTGACCAGGGTACAAAGCGATCGAACCGAGTTCAGGTAAATGGACTAGATCCGGAAATTCTTGTGGCTCGATGGCTAAACCATAGTTTGAATGCATATGTTTCCCGTTGATCATAAAATCAGCTTCAAAACCAGTCGTAGAAAATAATACCACACTTCTATTTGTTGTTGCTATAGACAACTGGCGTCCAGATTGTTTTTCTGAAAGACACAGCACCTTTTTTGAACGTTTCGGTGTAGTAAGAACAAAAACGTCATCAAGTCCTTCTGGATAAGCGTTGAGAATTTCTTCGATTGTATGTGGTTTCTTGAAATTGATCGGTAAATCCGCTTGAGTGATTTGTTCGCCTGTTGGTAGTTTATCTTCATCTAATACCAATAGACTTTCTGCTTGGACAGCCAGTTCATGTGTATCAATGTCGCGTTTACCATTCCCAGAAAGGTTGAAATAGGCATGATTGGTTGGATTGCAGATCGTCTCGACGGGACTGTTCGTTTTTGTGATCATTTCCAGGCTATTCGCAGTTAGCTGATACGTGATCGTTGCTGTGATAGGACCAGGATAATCGGAAAAAGTGTCTTGTAAATAAAAGACAACGCCGATCGACTGTGGATTTTTGAACACTTCGACATCCCAATATTGGAAAGACCATCCATTTGTTCCTCCGTGGATATGATGGTTGCCAGCGTTTTTTTCAAGTTGATGATTTCCCCATGTAGCATTTCGGATTCTGCCTGCTACGGGACCGACTGTGGCTCCAAAGAAACTTTCATCGGTTAAAACATCTGAAAGTTCATCATAAGAAAGTAAGACGTTTTCTAAATGTCCTTTGTTATCTGGAGCAAAGATTTGGTGAAGTCTAGCGCCATAATTTAGAAGAACGACGGTCAATTCATCGTTCTTCAATGTTATTTTTTTTAATTCAGTGTTGGGGATAGGAGTCACTGAAATAGAAGGTTCAGGCATTTGGCTGCCACGTTTTTTTCAAGTAATCGAAAGTCAATGAAGCTGTATCAGGTACGATTGGAATATCCTCCCCAAGATCTTCTGAACGTCCTACGCCGATAGGTTGCGCACCACTAGCAATGATCGCAGCGATTCCAGCTTTTGAATCCTCGATCCCGATGCAGTCACGAGGGGTCAAACCGATTTCTTTCGCAGCAAGTAGAAAAATATCTGGTTCAGGCTTTCCATTAGCGACTTTTGCCGGATCAGCAATCGCATCAAAGTAGCTTTCTAGACCCATCTTGGCAAGTAGGAAAGGGCCATTTTTGCTTGCAGATGCTAGTGAAATCTTGATATTGTTTGCCCGTAAGTCTTTTAATAATTCTAAAATCCCTGGAAAAACATCTTTTGGTGTGATCGATTGGATCATTTCAAGATAATAATCATTTTTTCTTTTCGCTAATTCGAGAAATTCTGTTTTTGAGAATTGCTCTTCTTTTTTTCCGTGAGCAAGAAGGAGAGTCAGAGAATCTTCTCTGCTTACACCCTTCAATTGTTCGTTGAATGACCGATCTAAGGGAATACCGATCTCATCACCTAGCTTTTTCCAAGCACGGTAATGGAATTCAGCGGTATCTGTAATGACCCCATCTAAGTCGAATAATACACCTTTAAACATTCGCTTCACCTTCTCGTAATGGAATAGTCAAATGATCAGTAAGGACATACGCTTTTTCGTAGACTTCTAGCGGTAATGCTTCGCCAGATAAGAGGTTCAATGTTACCTGTTCATTTGAAACGGCGACAAATAACAAGCGGTCGCGATAATTGATATGGAATGAATAAGCAGACCATGTTTTAGGCAAGAATGGTGCAAATCTTAATTGTTCATGATCTGTCTTCATTTGCGCGAATCCTTGTACGATAGCAAGCCAACTTCCGGTCATTGAAGTGATGTGTAAGCCATCCTCTGTATCATTGTTATAGTTATCTAAATCTAAACGAGCAGTGCGTTGATACATTTCAACGGCTTTATCTTCCATGCCTAGTTCAGCAGCTAAAATAGCATGGATACTAGGAGATAGGGAAGACTCATGGACAGTCATTGGCTCGTAAAAATCAAAGTTGCGTTGTTTTTCTTCTTTTGTAAATGAATCATTGAAGAAGTAGATACCTTGTAAAACGTCTGCTTGTTTAATGAAGCAAGAACGAAGGATCTTGTCCCATGACCAATGCTGATTCAATGGCAATTCACTTGCGGATAGTTCCGCTACTGGTTTGAGATCTTTGTCTAAGAAAGTATCGTGTTGAACAAAAATCCCTAATTCTTCATCTACTGGGAAGTACATATTTTCAGCAATTTCTTGCCAATGTGCCAATTCATCGTCGCTGATTTTAGCAGTGCTCTCTTCTTTGAACTTCAAATAATTTTCTCGCGTGTAACGCAAGACCCAAGCTGCGATCGTATTTGTATACCAATTGTTATTGATGTTGTTTTCATATTCATTTGGTCCAGTCACTCCGTGGATCATGTATTTATTTGCTCGTTTTGAAAAATGGACACGGTCTGCCCAGAAGCGGGCGATTTCTGCTAAAACTTCCAGACCTTCATTTTTCAAATATTCCGTATCACCGGTGTAATTCGTGTAATTGTAGATTGCATAGGCGATTGCACCATTTCGGTGGATCTCCTCGAAAGTGATTTCCCATTCATTGTGGCATTCGACACCTGTGAAAGTGACCATTGGATATAACGCGCCCTTTAGCCCTTGCTGTTGTGCATTATGGATTGCTTGTGGCAATTGGTTATGGCGGTACTTCAAGAGATTCTTAGTGACTTCAGGTTTCGCTAAAGCGAGGTACAGAGGCACTGCATAGGCTTCAGTATCCCAGTAAGTTGCACCACCATATTTTTCGCCAGTGAAGCCTTTTGGTCCAATATTCAAACGTTCATCTTCGCCATAATAAGTAGAAAATAGCTGGAAGAGGTTGAAACGGATTCCTTGTTGTGCTTCATCGTCTCCTTCAATGACTACATCTGCCAATTCCCATCGTTTAGACCAAGCGGCTGTTTGCTCCTCTTTTGCTTGGGGATAGTGAACGTTCAATTCGTTGAATTCTTTAAAGAGATGTGTCGCTTGTTGCGCTTCAGGGATATCTCGGCTTGTGAAAATCAATACTTCTTTGTCGATAAGAAGTGTTTCATTTTCATTTAAGTCAAAGGTGAATGAACCTTCGATTGCTAAGGTGCCCTCTTGGTAGCTTGGCGTATATAATTTTCCATCAACGTAGTGGCGCATCCCAGCGGTCACTGTAAATTGTTCGATCTCAAAATTATTCGGGATCGTTTTAGTCGTTAAGTACGCTATTTCTTCCTTGACGCCATGATCGATGTCATTCCAAAAGTGTTCATCGTAATTGCTGTCTTCGTTTTGGACATTGCCATCTAGCTTAGAAATAACTTTTACAGTTCCATTTCCTTCCAACATTTCAATGGTTAAGCGAATATAAGCGGCTTCATTTTTGACAATACTTAAAAAGCGCTCGAATGAAAGACGAACTTTGTTTGATGGGGTAGTGACTGTATAACTACGTGTCAAAACACCGTTTTTCATGTTTAATTCCCAATAAAAATCTTCAGTAGTAAGTGTAGCTAGATCAATCAGCTGATCATCGATAAAAAGATCCATAGCGATAAAATCGACTGCATTGATTACTTTTCCAAAATATTCAGGATAGCCGTTTTTCCACCAGCCAACACGTGTTTTGTCAGGGTACCAAACACCTGCTAAATAGGTTCCTTGGTGATGATCACCAGAATATGCTTCTTCAAAATTTCCGCGCATACCCATATATCCGTTACCGATACTGGTCAATGATTCTTGCAAGCGTAAATTTTCTTTATCTAATTTATTCGTGCTGATTTTCCAAGGGTCGATCTGAAATAACCGTTTAATTTGTTTCATTGTTCTCCTCCTAGACGTTGTCGTTTATACGTCCATAATAAACGCAACCGATTGCGTAAGTCAACTAGAAAAGTGAAATTAAATTTTGAAGTGGATGAAAAAACAAAACAAAAGCGATTGTATCAATATTTACTACTATAATATGAACAGAAATAATGTATAAAGAACGATTGGGTACTTACAGAAAAAGCATAAAAATACGAAATAAAGCATTTACAAAAAAAGAAATACACACTATAATAACTAACAACGAAACCGATTGCACAAAGGAGACGAGGAAATGAAAAAAATATTTAGCTTTGAGTTTTGGCAAAAATTTGGAAAGGCTTTAATGGTCGTTGTGGCAGTTATGCCAGCGGCAGGTTTGATGATCAGTATCGGTAAATCGATTCCGTTGATCAATCCTGATCTTGCACCTTTAGTTACAACGGGTGGCGTGATCGAAAATATTGGTTGGGCAATTATCGGAAATTTACATCTTTTATTTGCACTAGCGATAGGTGGTAGTTGGGCAAAAGAACGAGCAGGGGGAGCATTCGCTGCGGGGATCTCATTTATATTGATCAATCGGATCACAGGAGCAATTTTTGGTGTGACTAATGAGATGTTGGCAAATGAAGACGCATTTACGCATACCTTGTTTGGCACGAAAATCATGGTTAAAGGGTTCTTTACCAGTGTATTAGAAGCACCAGCACTAAATATGGGGGTATTTGTTGGGATTATTGCAGGGTTCGTTGGGGCGATGGCCTATAATAAATATTACAATTATCGTAAATTACCTGACGCATTATCGTTCTTTAATGGAAAAAGATTTGTTCCTTTTGTAGTTATTTTGTGGTCAACGATTGTTGCATTGATTCTTGCTATTGTATGGCCGAATGTCCAAGCAGGGATCAATAACTTTGGATTGTGGATTGCAGAGTCAAAAGAAAGCGCTCCGATTTTAGCACCATTCCTATATGGTACATTGGAACGTCTATTGTTACCATTTGGCTTACATCACATGTTGACGATCCCAATCAATTATACGCAGCTGGGTGGTACCTATGAGATATTATCTGGTGCGCAAGCGGGAACACAAGTATTTGGACAAGATCCTTTATGGTTAGCGTGGGCGACTGATTTGGTCAACTTGAAAGGCGCCGGCGACATGTCGCAATATGAATTCGTATTGACGAACTGGACACCTGCTCGTTTTAAAGTGGGACAAATGATTGGTTCTTCCGGTATCTTGATGGGATTAGCACTAGCGATGTACCGTAATGTTGATCCAGACAAAAAGTCTAAATATAAATCAATGTATTTTTCAGCAGCACTTGCAGTTTTCTTAACAGGTGTAACCGAACCATTAGAGTTCATGTTCATGTTTGCAGCTGTACCTCTTTACATTGTTTATTCTGTGATCCAAGGGGCAGCTTTTGCAATGGCAGATATTCTACCTTTACGTGTCCATTCATTTGGGAACATTGAACTATTGACACGTACACCATTAGCGATCAAAGCAGGATTAGGTATCGACTTGCTCAATTTTGTTATCTGTGTCATATTATTTGGAGTATTGACGTATTTTGTGGCAAACTTTTTGATCAAAAAATTCAATTATGCTACACCAGGACGTAATGGGAACTATGATAACGACAGTGAAGAAACGCCGTCAGGTTCTGCAACTAATGCAGATCAACAAATCATTAAGATCATCCATTTGTTAGGTGGAAAAGAAAACATCAAGGATGTAGATGCTTGTATGACTCGTTTACGTGTCAGCGTCGAGGATCCTGGGAAAGTCGGTTCAGAAGAAGAATGGAAACGTGCTGGAGCGATGGGCTTGATCGTTAAGGACAAAGGTGTGCAAGCCGTGTATGGACCAAAAGCGGATGTGTTGAAATCGGATATTGAAGATTTACTACAATCAGGCGCTGATATTCCAGAGCCAACAGTTGAGGCAACAAATAAAAATGAGAAGAATGAAGAGAAACATGTTTTAGGTATCGAAAAAGAATTATTCACTGTAGCAACTGGTGAGGTAATTGCTTTAACAGATGTGAATGATCCAGTCTTTTCACAAAAGATGATGGGTGATGGCTTTGCTGTCATTCCTGCCACTGGAGAAGTGACGGCACCACTTTCTGGTAAAATCGTGAGTGTCTTCCCAACCAAGCATGCAATTGGCATGCAAACAGCAGAAGGAGCAGAAGTTTTGATCCATATGGGACTGGATACTGTTCATATGAGCCAGCCAGCGTTTGAGATCTTAGTTTCTGAAGGCCAAGAAGTAGTAGCAGGAACAACGATTGCTCAGATGAATCTAGATGCAATCAAGAACGAAGGGAAAGAAACGACGATCATAGTAGTCTTTACAGATGACAAAGTCAATGGGCTGACCATCAATAAATTAGGAGACACTAAACGAGGAACAGTGATCGGGAAAATAAACTTGTAAAGAATCACAGAAGTTCATGTGTGTATTTCATATCGAAAGAATGTGTTCGATGTGTGTAACTCCTAGAAGTAAGCCGATAATCCCGAAATTGCTTTTCCTATTTCAGGGATTATTGGCTTATTTTTTGAATAAACTACTTTGGGGTCTTTACCTATATGGATCCAGAAGGTGGGAGCAATGTTTCGACCCATCCCATTAAGAAGGAGAATTATATGAAAATAATGACGTTGAATACGCATAGCTGGTTAGAAGAGGAACCACAAGAAAAATTAAAACAGATCGCTCAAAAAATCTGTCATGAACAATATGATGTGATCGCATTGCAAGAAGTCAATCAAACGATGGACGCAAAAGGACTAACCAGTGAGCAGCTGAAGAATTTTAGTCAGGTGCAGGAACAAACGCCTGTCCGCTCGGATAACTTTGCCTATTGCTTGATCCAGCTCTTAGCAGAACAAGGTGAAACTTACTATTGGAGTTGGGAAATGAGTCATATCGGCTATGCTATCTATGAGGAAGGCAATGCGCTTCTTTCCAAACAACCACTAACTAGTCAAACGCACCTAGTCTCCGAAACAAAAGAAAAAGAGGATTACCATACTCGAAAAATATTAGTAGGTCAAACCTCTGTCAAAACACAATGTATTACTGTAGCAAGTTGTCATTTTTCTTGGTGGGCAGATGAAAAAAGCGGATTTGCATTTGAGTGGAAAGAATTAGAAGCAAGTTTAGCGCCTCTTACAACACCACTGTATCTATTAGGGGATTTCAACAATCCTGCTGAAGGCAGCGGGTACGATTTAGTGGCAAAAAGTCAGTTGCCTATTCGTGATGCTTATCCAATCGCGCAAAAAAAACAAGCTGAAGCAACGATCGAAAAGAGAATCGATGGCTGGGAAAACAATAAAGAGGGGCTACGTATTGACTATATTTATGTACCACAAGATTGCTTTGTTACAAGTTATCAACGTATTTTTGACGGGGAAAATGGCCCGATTGTCAGTGATCATTATGGGGTAGCAGTCACGTTGGAGTGAAGAGAAACGAAGGAATATTGTCACAATAAGAATATGGGACAAATCTAAAAACCAGGTTTGCTACAGACTCTCGAATAAACGACGGGAGCAGAAGCAACTCCTTCTTAAATAAGCCGAAATGAACAAAAATTTGAAAAGCAATTTTCGTTCATTTCTTCTTATTTCTCAGAGTTAAACACTTCTGTCCTAACCTCTCTCAAATAAACGACGTCCGAAAGGCAGGTTTTTCGGAAATTTAAAAAAAACGAGCAATACAAAAAATGTATTGTTCGTTTTTTCTCTAATTTCTCATAAACGATTTTTGTCTCGACCTCATTTTTTTTATGAATGTATCCGACTTCTAATAAACATGATGAATAAAATCAGCCAACCAATGAAGGTCAACCCGATGATGAAATAAAAGAAGAGCGGCAAGTCATAATATAAGGTGATCTCATTGATACCATTATGCTGTTTGACGATTGGCGTACCGATGTCTGTCAATCCATATAATTTAGTAACATCAGATGCCATCGTTGTTGGAATGGCTTTACAAGAAGCAGCTTCATAAACAACACGTTCTGGCTCACCATTAGCTACCCTTAAAGGCAATGTGGAAGGAATGATTGACGGAGTCTGGAAAATAACTCCCGAGCGCCTACAATCTTGTTATGATGAAATAGATCGTCTAACTCGTTTAATTGGAAATATAGAAGTAATCAACAAAATTGAAGCAAAATATGATCATTTAAATAAAACTGAGTTTAACATATATAAGTTGATTGAATCCGTTATTGAAAATTTCGCCAGCAAAATTGAGTCAAAAAACCTTCATGTTGAAATCCAAGGGGATAACATCAATATATCTGCAGATAAAGATAAAATGAACCAAGTTGTTATCAATCTTTTGAATAATGCTATTAAATTTACGCAAAAGGAGGGAACCATTAAGTTTTCTATAAGTAAAAATAAAGACCATGTTCTTTTAATTGTTGAAGACAACGGCATCGGTATAGAAAAAGATCAGCAACTTCATATTTTTGATAGATTTTATATGGCTGACCCCTCCAGAAGTAGAGCTTTAGGGGGGCAAGGTATCGGATTAGCTATTGTAAAGAGCGTTATTGAAGCGCATAAAGGTAGTATAACTGTAAAAAGTAAATTGGGTCTAGGAACTAAATTTGTTATAAAGTTACCATTTCAATAAAGGAGGAGAGTTATTTGTTTCAAAAACAGATAAAAATTGCTAAACTAGTATGTGAATGTTGGGCAAAAAAAATATTTTTTCAACTGATTTCGATAGATAGTGTCGAAAAAGTTCATTTAGATATCTTATCAAATTCTGTAGTAATCTTTTCTAAGAAGGACTTATCAATAGCTACAATTAAAAAAGAAGTTTTTGGATTACAAATTTATGAGATGACCTAAATGTGATTAATTAAAGGAGGATGAAGACAGTGAAAAAGATGACAAAATTAGTATTTGCAAGTCTTGGAATTATTGTATTTTTAGGAGCGTGTAGCAATCAAAGTGAATCGAATAATTCTAATAGCACAAACGAGGAATCGACTTCTACAGCGTCTAGTGAAATGAATAGTATGGAGGGAATGAATCACGAAGGTATGGTTCCTTCTTCAATGAAAGATGCTGCGAACCCTAAATTCCCGGTGGGAAGTAATGTTATACTGCTAGGCGATCATATGGAAGGGATGAAAGGTGCAAATGCTCAAGTTGTAGGGGCCTTTGATACTACAATGTATGAAGTAAGCTATGAGCCAAAAACTGGGGGACCAATGGTTAACAATCATCGATGGGTAGTACAAGAAGAGTTAAAAGATACTGAGACTGTAGCAAATGAGGGCGATACTGTTATCTTGAATGCCGATCACATGGATGGGATGATGGGAGCTGAAGCAAAAGTAGATAAATCTATTACAGGAACTGTTTACGTTGTTAATTACACTCCAACCGATGGTCAAGAAGAAGTTAAGAATCATATGTGGGTAACGGAAGATGAGATGGAATATGACGAAAATAATGAGTAATTTTATATACTAAACCAATAAGCTGGTACATGGCCTTCGTATTCTCAACATGAGGAATATGAGCTCTTTGTTAATAAGGACTGATGAGTTGTGCAAAATCAAATCTGGGTCAGAACGAACCTCATTCTGGCTCAGATTTTTGGCTCTTCGACATTTAGTGCTGGTAGAGAGACAACTGAAAATTTAGTCATAACCAGTTAGGCAGAGTGCTTAACTGGTTTTTGTTTTACTTGGAAGATCAAGCCTTGAATGAGATAAATTCTTGCTCGAAAGTTGTGGAAATTTCGATAGCCGTAGGCTACTCGTTTTATCACTTTTATCTTATTATTTGTTCTTTCCAATGCACCATTACTATACCTGGGTTTTAAAGCATATTGAATCCCTAATTTGTATTTATTTAAAAACGTCAGCTTCTTACAAAACCATTGTGGAAGGCATTGATCTAAGCTGTTGATCGTATCGAAAAAACTTTGGTTGTCCTTGTGTTTAAAGTGATAGAGGAGGAGCTGGCAAGTCTCGTAAGCCCTGGTTAATTGCTCGTCGTAACTCAAAAGCTCATCGACCATCGCTTTTTGCGTCATTGGTCTGCGAAAGGATCGATCATATTGATAATCGGAACTATCCAGATCATAGGCATGCGTAAGGAGTAATTTCCAGAATCGCTTCAATCGTCAATACTTTGTCGGTTCCGTTTTTTGAAACCTGTTCATTGTTTTGATTCGCAACTGATTTTAACGTACGAGTGATTTGTTGGACAATGTGAAAGCGATCGGTCACGATTTTGGCGTTTGGGAAGACCGCTTTTACAAGTTCAAAATAAGGGGCATTCATATCCATCACGACGTATTTCACGTTCGCTCGTGCTTTTCTAGTGAATTTAAGGAAATATGGTTTTAAGAAAGCAAGGCGACGATTCTCCAATACACCGATTAATTGCTGGGTCTGCCCATTCATAAAAACAAAACTCATTTTTCCACTGCAGGACTTCATCGATTTGAACTCATCAAAACAAAGGACCGAAGGTAACGTATCAAAACGAGGATGATACGTTTTTAAACAGGTGTGCAGGACACGCAGAACGGTTACGTCAGAGACAAAATAGCGATCGGCAATTTGGTTCTGTTGCAAAGTTTTCCAAAAAATCTATTTTAGTGTAAAATTGAGAAAAAAGACAGAGAGGACAGAGTAATGAATCATTTTAAAGGCAAACAATTCAAAAAAGACGTCATTATTGTCGCTGTTGGTTACTACCTGCGTTACAATCTAAGCTATCGTGAAGTTCAGGAATTGTTATATGATCGTGGAATAAATGTTTGTCATACTACGATTTATCGTTGGGTACAAGAGTACAGCAAAGTCCTCTATTATCTTTGGAAGAAGAAAAATAGACAATCCTTCTATTCATGGAAAATGGACGAAACCTATATCAAAATTAAGGGACGTTGGCATTATCTTTATCGTGCAATTGATGCGGACGGCTTAACCTTAGATATCTGGTTACGAAAGAAACGGGATACGCAAGCAGCCTATGCTTTCTTAAAACGACTCCATAAACAGTTTGGTGAGCCGAAAGCAATTGTGACCGATAAAGCACCTTCTCTTGGCTCCGCCTTTAGAAAGTTACAGAGTGTGGGTTTATATACTAAGACAGAGCACCGAACTGTGAAGTATCTTAACAATTTAATAGAACAAGACCATCGACCTATTAAACGACG
>NZ_JAPRGK010000026.1:0-13721 GCF_035726465.1 Enterococcus sp. E4-150
ATTGGAGCTGTCCTTATGGACCTTCATGACGAATGGCTCAGTTCTACAAGAAAATATATTAAGTTTGATCAATGAGAGACCGGTAAAACATTGTATAGTATTTTACACAGGATTATGGACTTGACTTGATAAACTCTCGCAAGTTTCAAAATATAAGTAAAATAATATTGTTATTCTTATTTCTTTTACTTGTGTCATAACTATTTTGTTACTTTAATTTTTATTTGCTTATTTTAGAAAAAATGTTATTCTTTTATTTATTCTCAATGTTAGGAGTGATTATTTTGCCATTTATTGCGATTTTATTCGATTTAGTTGCGGCAGCAGCTTATTTTCTCCAATTAAATTATCAAACCTCAGGAATTCTGTTTATTGGAATGATTTTTCAAGGTGTGATTACCCTTTTGCTTCTTGTCATGATGCTCAGCTATAAAGGAAAAAGATATGCCCGTATTCAAACAAAAGTATTTGTTAAATATGTTTCCATTCGCTATGGGATCATCATTCTTTCCTTTTTAGTGAATGCGATCGTCCTCTTTTTATATGTATTGAATTACTTAGATATCAATCCATTGATTTTTTCTCGATAGATAAGACACATTCAGCGGAACAGTTCCTGCTTATCAGCAGAAAACTGTTCTGCTTTTTCATTTTTCATTGATCTATTCTTCTTTTATTTTCCTAGCATTTCATTTGTGATGTATGCAATAACATGTTATCTTTTATTATATGAATCGTTGAGGAGTCCGTTACATGATTACGTTGGTGAGAGTTTTGTTTTGGGTGCCTGCGGTCGCACTGGTCGCAAGTATTGTTTATCTTATGAATTGGAACAAAGAACGGTTTTATTTAGCTATTTTGACTCTTCCGGCTATCTACTTTATGTGGAAAGTTTTTAATTACAACTACTTTGAACCCGATAGTGTTTTTATAGAAGAATTATCAGGACTGGTTTTGTCTTTATTGATCGTCATTCTTTATTTGATACGTTTAAATAAAAAACATTGAGTACTATTGATTGCATGTGTAGCTTTCTATAGTCATTATAACTATTCTACTATAATGAAAGGTGATTAAATGAGTATCGAAGAAGCTATTTTACTGGATACTTTACGTTGTCGTCTGAATTTCTTAAGAACTGGCCGATCTTTATCTCAAGTAGCTGTTTCTAGCGCGTTAAGTATTCCTTTATTCAAATATCGTAAGTACGAAGAAGGAGAAGAAATTCCAAGCATCATTGAATTAATCTATATCGCTGACTTTTACGATATTTCCGTTGATTACCTAATTGGTCGCTCAGAAACAGCAAGCAAACTGAAGTGATTTTTTCCAGCCTTGGTGCTGGTTTTTTCATTTAACGTCTAAGGTTAACAATCTATATATAAAGGAGACATTTCTATGCGATTATGGCATGAAAAATTGATTTCAAAGCTTCCTCGTCAACAGCTTTTAGGACAACATCGGGAATGCTGTGCATTAAGAGGAAATGGCTGGGGAAAGAAACATGCTACTGTGGATTATGTTTTTCACTATTCTCCTTATAGATTATTCCAATATCATCAGCTTGTCATGGATGAAATGGAAAAACGTGGTTACAGCCCAGCACCAGAGTGGAAAAATCCTATGTATCGTGGCAAATCATGCGAAGCATTTTTTGATTTACCTACTGTAGAGCGCAACGTGCCGATTTATCCGGAACACGATGAAGTTTATCTAGCAGAATGTTTAGCAAATTTGGAGCAAAAAGGAATTTATCTTACCTAATATAACTAGAAAAGCCTTCTATCTCCTCTTACTTCATTAAAAAGCTTTAACCATCTTAGATCAAGCTAAAATGTCGTAAGTTTTAGGGTTATCTTCATCCTCACGTGCAAAACTAAAAGCGTACTCTAGTTTTGGTTCATCGCCAGCTTCCCTAGACATAAATGAACATCTCCTGACGTGGTTTAAAAGTACCGCATCTTCGACGTCTGTATACGATGCACAGCACAGATTGCTTCTTTTGATCTTTCTTTTGATTTTTCTGTTGCTTCTTCTACACCTTCTTCGATTACTACATCGATGCTTACAATTGCTTCTGCCTAATATTCCCATGCATCGTCGATTTAAGCCTCTGTAGTCACTGTGATCGTTTCCACATTTTAACTCCTCTGTCGTGGCTTCAGTTGATTTTGTGATCAGTTCAGTTGCTGAGCCAGAGTAAGAACAACCTGCCATTGCTAGCGTTAATATTGATAGTAAAAATAGTTTTTTTATCATAAGGTTCCCCCCCTGAAAATAGACTAAAATAATAACGCTTTCTTTTTTTGTTTTCAGACGAAAATTAATAATTTCTAAATATTCTTTAAAAAAATTTATAACTATTATGCCTTTTTTAATATATAACACAGTTATTTTTAAAAATAAGAATGCTAAATCACTCTACAATAACGGCGAAAGCACAAAAAATAAAAAAATATTACGTTATTTAAAAAACAGATGAAAGATCAGGTTTTATTAGATCTCATTCTTTCATCACTTGAAGGGATTTAATGAACTACTTTTTCCTCTTTGTCGTTTTTATATACTCGTATTCCTTCAAACAGTAGGATAACCTCTTTCAATGCTTGATATTTGAACTGTCCGTTACTTAAAAATTTAGATGTGCCGCCCTCTTCCTAGAACATATTCTTTTTTACTTTTTCATTAATTGACAGACCAATCGAACGAAACTGTAAATTTCGATAGGATAATGATTGGTCAAACTCATTCATTTTCAAGACATCTCGATTCATATTCAAGATAGGAATCTTTTTATCAACATCACTTTATTCGTATTTTCCTCTACCATAAAAGCCTCACGCTCCACAAAATTGTTTTATACACTACTATTCAGCCTATTCAACGACCAATGAATTTTTTCGTACAAAAAAACCGTCTTTTCGAAAGAAAAGACGGTTAAAAGTCAATTTTTATTAAGCTTTAACAATGTTTGTTGCTTGAGGGCCACGTTGACCATCTTCAACATCGTAAGACACTGCTTGGCCTTCTTCTAAAGTTTTGAAGCCGTCACCTTGGATAGCTGAAAAATGTGCAAATACATCATTTCCATCTTCACCAGTGATAAAGCCAAAACCTTTGTCTGCGTTGAACCATTTTACTGTACCGTTATTCATAAATAAATTCCTCCTGATACGTATCAATGTACGTTTTTTCGTTGCAATAAATATTTGATAGGCAAAAGGAGTTTTATCTATGTAGATATATCGCTCAAATTACGTTTCAAAATAGATTACTCATTTAATATATCATGCTTTTTCTAATAACACAAGGATAATGCAATGAAATATAAAATTCATTGTCTTCTATTGTCTTCGAATCGAAGAAAAAGTTGAATAACCGCGATTGATTCACTTTTTGTTTTCTTGTTTATTTGCTTTTATCTGCAACTTTTGACTTTAAAATTTCTTAACTATGAAAACCTTTCAATTGGTGGTATACTTATAAACGGAATTTCGTTATCAACGCGTTCGTTGCCTTTCAGCAAGTATTTAAAGAAAGGAGAATGGCTATGACATTCTATAACAAAGATATACAATATCGAGTAACCTTGGATACAGATTTGAATCTATTTGTCGTTTTTGACAAAGAAAATACCAATCATGTAGCGACAGGTGTTACGATCGAACAAGCAGTGCAAGAATTAAAAAAATCTGCATAAGGAGTGGAAACCCTCATATGGACGATTCTCGTTCTTCTCTTTAAACGCATCTACTGATAGATAACAGTAGATGCGTTTTGTGTTTGTTCTAAATTGTTCACTACAAATAAGGTAGATACTTCAAAATAAAAAATTACTTCTTTTTCATCTGTTCCCTCAGTCGTGCAGGACAATAAATAAAGAGGATTAGAAAATAGTCCTCTTTATTAGAGATACAACCCTTTACTTTCTAAAAATCGTTTTGCTTGATGCATGTCATAAAATTCATAGTCTGCTTTATTGGATTCATATAAACTTACATCTACTTTCAACTTATGCTTCCCATTATGATCGGGCAACCCTATCAAATGATCTTTGATGAGAAAAGACAAAATGCCCGCTCGCCTTGCTGCTTCGATCCCTGCAATCGAGTCTTCAAATACAAGTGCTTCACTTGGAGGAATATTCATTTTTGAACAAGCTTTCAAAAAGATCTCTGGTTCCGGTTTTCCTTTTTTTACATCATCCCCTGAAATGATTTGATCAAACAAGGCATATAGATTTTCCATTTTTAAATACATTTCTATTTTCTCGCGTGTATTAGACGAGGCCACGATTGTATGGATTCCTCTTTCTTTTGCAAAAGATAAAATTTCTTCTGCTCCTTTTTTCGTATATACTCTCTTATCTTCTTTCACGATTTTTTCTTTATATTGATTGATTGCTTCTCGCCATTTGATATATGGAACATCTTCTCCGTACAAAATGCCCATTTGTTCTCTTATCGCCATTTCTGTTTGGCCAGTTAGTAAATAATAGACTTCCTTACGCATTTCATAATCATACTTTTGTGCTGATTTTACATAAGCACGATAAGCTAAACGTCCAGTTTCTAATAAAAGGCCATCCATATCAAAGATGAAGAGCTTGATTTTATTCATAATGCTCTCCCAGTGGTTTTTCCTTACTTATCGCCTCATATAGACCTTGCATGTAAGTGAGTCCCATTGCACGATCATACAGGCCATATCCAGGCATAGCCACTTCACCCCACACGGTTCTACCATGATCAGGGCGTATAGGACCGTCGAACCCTTCTTGCACCAGCGCTTTCATAATATGATACATATCAAGGGAGCCTTCTGTAGAGGGATGTGCCGTTTCTTTGAACTTTCTTTCTCCTAAAAACTCCACGTTTCTGAAGTGGACAAAATGGATGCGCGAACCTACCTCATGGATGATTTCAACTAAATCGTTTTCCGGATTTGCCCCTAAAGATCCTGTGCACAGCGTTAGTCCATTATATGGAGAATCTACTGCATTTAGAATTTTCTTCAAGTCGCCAAGATTCTTCGTCACTCTAGGAAAACCAAAAAGTTCCCATGGCGGATCATCTGGATGGATAGCCATTTTTACATCTGCTTTTTCGCACACTGGAATCACTTTTTCTAAAAAATAAGTCAGATTTTCAAATAATTCTTCTTCGGTCATTCCTTCATACAGTTTTTCCAGCTGAGCGAATTTTTTCAACCGTTCTTCTTCCCAACCCGGCAATTTGAATCCCTTTGACTGGCTGTGTATCAATTGATACATTTCTCCTGGCTCCATCTGATCGACGATTTTCTGATCGTATAAAAGAGAATAGCTTCCATCGTTGTTTTCATTAAACAAATCAGTTTTCGCCCATCCAAAAATTGGTTTGAAGCTATAACAAATCAATCGAACCCCACATCGAGACAAGTTTTTGATTGTTCGTATATAGTTATCAATATAGTAATCTCGTTCATCTGTCCCTGCCTTGATTGCATCGTGGATCGCTACACTTTCAATTCCAAGCAGTTCCAGTCCTTGGCTCTCAACAGATGCTTTCAACTCCTCAATTTCTGAAATCTCCCAAACATCTCCAGGCATTTTAGTCAGCAAAGTTCCAATTATCCCATTTATTCCCGGTATTTGGCGAACATATTTTAATGGGATCGAATCCCCTTTTTCACCATACCATCTAAATCCCCACTTCATCTTTTCAGCCTTCCTTCTAAAAATCGTCCTCATCTAATTTTTTTTCTTCCGCTGAAGCATGCCAAACAGTTAAATTATCTTTTCCTTGTTTGACAATTTGTTCCACCGCTTCTTCTATCGGTGTGTGAAGCATCTGATGATTGATTGCTTCTAACAACATTGGCAGATTCACGCCCCCTATGACATAAGTGGCTGCTTTCTTTTCTTCAGTCAGTTCATTGACTGCCAAGAGCGCTTGATTGTACGGACTTGCGCTAATTAGATCAACAAATACTAGCATGGGTTCTGCTGTGTTGATCATAGTTAATTTTTCTTTGACCTTCTCTCCGAATGTTTGGATGTCCTCCCCAGACTCTAAGCACATTGTTTCAATATGGCTCGATGTCCCGACAATTACTTCCGCCGCATCTTTCAGTCCTTCGCTCAACTTACCATGTGTAACGATCATGATTTCCAACATTAGTCTTCTCACTCCTTGTTTTGCACTTTTTACTTATCGAAAAAGAGCAATAATCTGATTGGCATTTTGCCAATTAAATGTTTTCCCTCGTAAATCTGTTTTGGTCAAATAGAAGAACTGCGCTTGCTTTTTTCTTGCACTAAAAATATAATTGACGTTTTTTTCTTTCAACTTATCAACTTGTTTCAGCCACTGTTCTTTATTTGAAAAATATTTTCCCGAAAACTGTAGCGGTGTATCTGCCCCAACAGAGTCTAGATAAAAAAGAATAGCCTCTTTTTTCATACCCGATCTCACGCTGTCTAAGCCCTTTTCTCCATAACAGCCTTCATCAACAAACGCATACGCTACACTCGGATCATCAATCGTACGGATCATTTCTAGCATCGTTAATATGGATGAAGTATTTCGAATAAAAGTTTGTCTGCTAGGCCATCCGCGAGCTGCTTTTCCCAATAAGACAAAGTAGCTCCCAAATGCTAGTACAGTGATACCTGTTTGTACGGATAGCAGATCGAATACGTGATGAGGATTTTTGTTATATATCATCATTCCCCACCAACCTAAACTGAACAACAAAATGAAGGACAATAATATAGAGTAGATTGTTTTTTTCCTTTGGTCTTTCCAATCAAACATGAAATAACTTCCTAATGCATGAACGGGTGTATCGTAATAAGTACAGATAACTTTCTCTGCTTTTTCGATATCTCCAACATAAATATTTTTTGATCGGTAGGCTAGCGTATCGTAAGCAATGACTGTCACATCTGTTCTCATACTGTAAATATCTGATACTAATGCTGAAAGAAAACGCTGTTTACTCTTTTTTGTACGGCGCTTACGGTAAATATAGCGATAACGAAATTCCCAATCACGAAACATCTCGTTCTTCTTCATTTTTTCGCCCTCTTTATCTTTTTTCTAAGCATTTGTTTATGACAAATCAAACTTGTTCAATACATCTTTTAATCCTGTTTTAGGTGCAGATGGAGTGGCTTGAAAATAAATATTCTTTACGCCATATTGTTCATTCATTTCTTTCAATTTTTCAGCATCTGATTTATTTAAATAAACAGATTTCGTCACTAAAAGATCTGTATCAGGATTTTTTTGAGCAATCCCTCCAATATTCAATTCTTCCATGGGGATTCCGTGTTTTACTAAGTCGTAAATCGTTTGGACTGTTTTTGCGATCAAAATACAATTGTATTCTTTAAATTGATATTCATCCCAATAGAATTTAGCTTTCTCTGGTGTAATGACAATTGTTTTTTGTCCTGTACGGCTTCCTGCATTTTTGTAAAGATCTCTCATAAATTTATCTTTTGCTACAACTTCGTCTACAACAAAAATGGAATTCACTCCACTTTTTTGAGATAACGTTACCATTACTTGCCCATGGATCAAACGCTCATCCACACGCGCTAAATTGACTACACCCATCTTATTCACGTTCCCTTCTTTTTATAAAATACCGATTCCTGCTAGCACAATTAATATTCCAGTCAGCCATAATAATGCTTGTGTGACTTTCAATCCTTTTTTCGTATAGAACAAGTACACACCCATTACGACAGCTAAAGGTAATATCCCTGGCACGATTTGATCAAGAATTTCCTGGATAACAAACTCACGTCCGGATATCGCAAATTTCAATGAAGATTCTACTTTTACATAGTTTCCCGCAAGCACCCCCATCATAAACAACCCTAAAACTGATAGCATTTCAATCGCTGTCTGAACACCAGTGTTTTGCATTAGGCCTGTAGCATTACGGCCCATAGTGAAAGCTTGTCTTGCGAAAAATACCCCTAGTAAAACCTGATACAACCCAAAGCAGATAAAAGGAAAAAGTGCGCCTAAAGGACTTCCCTGTTGTGCCCAAGGTACCGCGATTGCGATAAAAATATATTGGACGGTTCCTGAATCGATTGCATCTCCGATTCCTGCTAGTGCCCCCATCAATCCCGCTTTCGTGTTATACATCAAGTCATCCTGCATCAAGATCTCTTTTTCTTCATACTCTTCTTCTGCTCTTTGCTGTTCCATAGAAGACATTAGGCCAGTAATCACACCGCCACCCCAGCTTAATTGAGTGTTGAAGAACAGTAACTGCCGTTTATATGCTGCTTTTAAAGAGTCTTCATCTTTATAAAGTTTTTTCAAGATTGGCATCATTCCGTATAGTAGTGATGGCGCCAAGTAACGTTCAAAAGAGTGAGGAATTTCGTTTGCAAAATGCCATCTCAGATAGGCTTTTGTTACATCTTTTTTCGTGATTTCTTCAGGAGCACCTGTTTGATTATCCATTATTTCAGCCATTTCCCATTCCTCCTAAATTAAAATCCGTCATCATAGTCATCTTCGTCATCAAAAGATGCTGAATTGTTATTGCTTGTGGCAGGCTGTACTTGTTTCCCTTTTTGCGACTGGACAAAGATCAAAGCGATAATAATCCCAAAAATGGCATAAGTAACCATCGTAATATCTAAAGATTTCAAAACAACACTCATAAAATAAGCAAGGAAGAAAAAGACCAGATAATCTTTTCGACCGATAACGTATACAGTTGTCGCGATTCCGATTGCCGCTAACCCTCCACCTACTACTTCAAGAATGTGGATAACGACTGTTCCCTCTAAAGCTTTGATTACATCAGCGATCAATGGCGCCCCTAAATATAAAGCAATGAAAACAAGCGGAACGAATAATAAAAATGAGGCAACCGTTGGATAAAGAATAATTGATCGGGCCATAGCTTTTGTATTCAAATCTTCTACAGCTTTGTCTGTATATTTACCTAAAAAAGTATTGATGAAAAAACGGAACTGATACAAGTAACTTCCGAGCAATCCGACTGGCACCGCAACGGCAATCGCTGCTTCTGGCGACAGATCCCCTAATAATGCGACTGGTACTGCGATAGCTGCTGCAATAGATGGTTCAGCTGGCATTGATCCTCCTGGAGAAAAAACCCCCATATAAATCATTTGCAAAGCGGCTGTAACAATCATCGCTTGTGCAACTTCCCCCATGATCAACCCGACGACTAATCCAGTCATCAAAGGAGAAAAACGTAAGGTCAACGTGGCTCCTCCACCTAACCAGCGGGACATAACCGCGGCTACCCATAAAGCAATCAACAAACTTTGTACTACACTTAATGTTTCCATGTGTCCTCCTCCTTCAGATCTTTCTGATATAACCTTCCAGTTCCATCATTGACTGTATCAGTGATTTCTGTGTTACCTCTATAGGAATCAAATGCACTTTCTCTTTCGAATCAATAAATTCAGCCATTTTATCTATTATCTGTTTATCTTTCGGAAATAATCCCATTTGTTCTAGAGAAACCGGCAGTTCTAATTCCCGATACAAAGGATATAACTCGTCTATTTTTTCCCAGCGACCTTCTAGTGCCAGTTGATAGAAAATCCCATACGCTACTTTTTCTCCATGTAGAAAACGATGGCTTTCCGGAATATATTTACTGATAGCGTCATGCATAGCATGTGCTGCCGCATTTCTTGCGTATTTATCTCCTAATCCTCCAACTAAACCAGCAACAGCAAAGATAACCTCTGAAAGCTGTTTGAACTCCGATGTCAGTTTTCTTTGTGCCATATCTTGGATTGCTTTAGCAGAATGATTCAAAATCTCTTCTTTGCAGATCTTCGCAGTATCTTGTGCTAGCTTCAAAAATGATTCATCTTGCAAAAAATCTTGTTCTAAGATGAGCTCAGATTCATACCATTTTGCTAGTGTATCTGCTAACCCGGCAATGAAATATGGAACAGGGGAATCAATCACTAATTGGGGATCTGTTATAAAAAAAGCAGCTTGTCTGTAAAAGTGTTCTGTTTTCCCTTCTGCTTGTCCATTCTCCTTATACATGACAGCAAGAGGTGTCCATGGAGCACAATTACTAGCTAAAGTAGGGATGACGCCGAAATCGATTCTTGCAAGATTGGCACTATAACCCACTAGATCGGTCAGTTTTCCTCCGCCAACGCCAACTACGAAATCGATTTCATTTTTTTTGATGATTGTAGCTATTCGTCTGGCTTCAGCATAACTACATTCTCCAGAATAACGATGATAAAAAAATTGAATCGTTTCGTCATTCAAAAATACTAATTTAGGTAGCGCCTTTTCCCATGATACCGTTCCGTGGGTGACCAGTACTCTTTTCGCTCCGTATGATTTCAAGAGATCAGAAACTTTTGAAATACCACCTTCTTCATATAAATAAAATTGAGGGCCTGTTTTCACTTTTAAACCGTTCACCATTTTCTTCATCATCCTTTTATATAGTTGCTCTTTGTCTGGACAGAACGTTCAGGAAGAAGGTGCTGACTGATCTGTTCGACATCTCTGACACATTTTTCACCCATTGCTTCTAAACATTCCCTTGTGTAGGCCGATATATGTGGCGTAATCACTACTTGTTCAAACGCTAAATACGGATGATCTTGACGTCCCGGTTCTTCTTCTAAAACATCTGTGGCATATCCTGCGATCTTTCCGCTTTTCAGACCATTAATCATCGCTTCTTCATCAACTAGAGCGCCTCTTGCACTATTAGATAGATAAACATTTTCTTTCATCTGATCGACTTCTTTAGCAGAAATCATGTGATAGTTCTCTTCTGTCAAATTCGCACATAAACAAATGATATCTGAATGTTCCAGTAATTCTTGAAGTTCTACTTTTTTTGCACCAAAGCTTTCGATGTATAAATCTGATTTGTAAGGATCATAAGCTAGAACATCACAGCGAAAACCGTTACGCAAAATTTCGATTACTCCGCTTCCGGTATTTCCTGCACCAATCACACCAACTGTTTTGTTAAACAGCGTCCTACCGACGAACTCCGCCCGATCTTCCCATCTATCGTCCTTGACTCTTGCTTGTGCTTGTGTCGTGCGTCGAAGCATGGACAACAAATTAGTTATATTATTTTCTGCTACAGCATTTCGTTCAACTAAAGCAGGTATGATAGATACGATTGTCTGGTGTTCTTTTGCTGCTTTTAAATCAATATTGTTGTAACCAATACCATGTCGGGAAATCAATAGCAGTTCATCTTTGTTTTCAAAAAAATCTCGTCGAAAAAATGGCGTAACACTTGCAATAATGATATTGAATCCTTTAAGTAACTCCGCTAGTTCTTTTCCTGGAATCTCTTGATCAACAGTAAAGAAATGAACGTCTCCAACTGACTTTAATCTTTCCAAGTGGTGTGGAAAAACTCTTCCGAAACTGCTGGAATTAACGATTGCTATATGATAATCTGGCATTTTACTCACCCTTTTCAACTATTTCATGTCCGCCAAACCCATTTCTTAGTGCTGAAACTACTTTTGCTGAAAAACTATCTTCTTCCTGTGAAAGATTCCTCATGAACAAACTAGTTGCAATTACTGGAACTGGAACAGCCATTTCTAGCGCTGTTTCAACCGTCCATTTTGCTTCACCTGATGCAGAAACGATCCCCCGATAATTACTTAAATTGGGATGTTCGTTTAACTGATCTTCCATGATTTCCATCAGCCAGCCGCGAATCACCGAACCATGATTCCAAACACGTGCGACTTGCTCCAAGTCAAAAGCATACTCACTTTTTTGTACAAGTTGGAATCCTTCACCGATTGCTTGCATCATTCCATATTCGATTCCATTATGGATCATTTTCAAGAAGTGTCCGCTTCCGGATGCACCAGCATACAGATATCCTCTTTCAATTGCTACATCTTTGAATAATTGTTCCACGGATAGAAAAGTTTCTTTATCTCCTCCAATCATTAAGCAGGCTTGATGTCGTGCTCCTTCGATTCCCCCAGAAGTCCCACAATCCAAGTAACCGATTTCATTTTTCTGAAACTCTTCTGCTCGACGGATTGAATCTTTATAATAAGAGTTTCCGCCTTCAATAACAATGTCTCCTGGTCCGAGTTTTGGAAAAAGTTTTCTTAACATGTTTTCGGTTATCTCTCCAGCAGGAAGCATTAACCAGATGATTTTTTTCTGCTCAAAAGTAGCTAGAAATTCAGAGATCTCTTGATAAGCAGGAATGTCATTTTCTCTTGCCTGACTAACAGCTGTACTTGAAATGTCGAGTCCTTGTACTTTGTGATGGTGCTCTTTTAAGTTTAAAGCTAAATTCAATCCCATTTTTCCCAAACCAATTACACCAATTTCCATGATAGCGCCTCCATTTCTTATACCCTCATTATACAAAAAAATATTTTTTTGTAAATAGATTTTACAAAAATATTTTTTGTTTGATTTTTTCCTACTCTCCTTGTATCTTTAACATTAATGATAACGGAAAAAATGATAATCTTATTATGAAAAGGAGGAATTCTCATGAGCGTCTCCATAAGACTACAAATCAAAACAATGTACAACGACTTCAGCCCAAAAGAACAGGCTATCGCCGATTATATTTTAGAAAATCCAAGCAAAGTAAGTCATAGTCCGATTAGCAATTTAGCAAGTGAACTGGGCATTGCTGACTCTACTTTTTTTCAATTTACAAAAAAACTTGGTTATAATGGATTTAAAGATTTCAAAATGGCGATGTTGATCCAAGAAAATGATCTATCTGCTATTTCTATCCACGAAAATATTCAGAAAACAGATACTGAGCTCACTATGGCGCAAAAGGTGTTCGAGTCCAGTATTTCAACTTTAAATGACACAAAAAAGTTGTTACAACAAAAGGATCTAAAAAAAGCGGCTACTATTATCAATGAATCTAAACGTGTCTATTTTTTCGGTGTTGGCGGTTCAGAGATTGTAGCAACTGACGCTTATCATAAATTTTTGCGTTCCCCTATCGCAACTTCTCACAGCACGGATTACCATATTCAATTGATGGAAGCTTCTTTATTGACGGAAAAAGACTGTGCTGTTTTGATTTCTCACACAGGGCAATCAAAAGAAACAATCCATATTGCTGAAACCGTAAGAAAAACTGGAGCAAAAACAATCGTTATTACTAGCCAAGCTAATTCTTCCCTTGCTAAACTTGGCGATGTCGTTTTTATTTCTATTTCTGAAGAAACAGAATTCCGATCTGAAGCTTTAGCTTCCCGTATTTCTCAACTAAGCATTTTGGACTCTCTATATGTGATTTTGATGTTTTACAACGAAAAAGAATCACGTCGTTCTATCGCTAAAGTTCGACATACTATTTCTGAAATCAAAGAATAGCACCATAACAGAAAAAGCGAAAAATCCATAAAACAAAAAAAGCCACTACCAAATATTTGGTAGTGGCTTTTTTGGTTCTGCAAGGGTGGTACAGAACATCAATAGTCGGTGGGTTAGAACGTATGTCATCGCATCTTTGGAGAAGGTTGTATTGGTATTATTCGAGTTACTTGTTAGATGCGATAACAAAGTTAGTATACAGTAGTAAAAAATTTAAGTCAAGTCCATAATCCTGTGTAAAATACTATACAATGTTTTACCGGTCTCTCATTGATCAAACTTAATATATTTTCTTGTAGAACTGAGCCATTCGTCATGAAGGTCCATAAGGACAGCTCCAAT
>NZ_JAPRGK010000027.1:0-12740 GCF_035726465.1 Enterococcus sp. E4-150
CGGCATCGATATTTCCAAACAGACGTCTGATTTGATTGATAGAGATTACTTTACTCAGGCAGACTTGATCATTACACTTTGTGGTGATGCCAAAGACAAGTGCCCTGCCGTTCCAAACAATCACGAACACCTTCACTGGGACCTAAAAGATCCTGCACAAGCTGTCGGGAGCGAAGAAGAAATATTAGCGGAATTCAGAAAAGTCAGAGAAGGAATCAAAAGAAAAGTTTTAGACTTAAATCAACGTACATCGATCGTATAAAGAAGTATTCAAAATGATTTTTCAAGCACTAAGAAACAATGTTAAAAAAATAGCTTTCCATATTTTACAAAATTGTGCCTTATTGCCGACAAATTGTCTCTTGAACACCGTTTACCAGTAGTCAAGACATCGTAAGCAACTATAAAAAATTATAAGAAACTCAAAATAAAAGGATGTGCCACAACTTTGGCCACATCCTCTTTTTTTGTATTTAGTTTTCTACTTCCAAATAAATAGATAGAATTATTATAAATATAAAGGCAGTTTTTTAATCGCTACTTATTCATAACTAGATAACAACGTTAAGATTTCTAGCGGATGATTGGATTGCATCAACTGAGCCATTTGTTCTGGCTGCTTTTCTAAATAGTGAATAACAGAAAATATTTTTTTGAACTCTGCATGTTTCAAATCATTTTTCTTTATTGCTAATAGCAGTACGATACGTATCTGTTCCCCGTGCCATAGGACTGGTTCTTTCATTGTAGCAATAGAAATCATCGAATGCTTCACATACAGCGGATTACCGTGAGGGATCGTTACAAATGGGGCTACTCTAGTACTGGAGTGACTGTCTCTTTCCAAGACAGAATCGATGAATTCCGGCTCCACATAATGATGTTCCACTAAGACGTTTCCCATAAAGTTTAAAATATCGGCTGGGTCTGTCCGTTCAAGTTGAGGAAAGATCAGAAATGGATGAGTAAAGCTTGCTAGATCAAATGTTTTTTTCTTCTTGATAGGCACATGCTCCAGCATATATTTTGTCAAATAGGCTAGATCAGTTTCTGTGATCATTGGTGAGATCTCGATTACTGGAATGCTTATATGTTTAAATGGTAACGTAGCCAAGATAAAATCAACAGAGGGAAAATCTTGCCTCTTTAATTCTGGCTTATATTCAACTAGATCCATAATCGTTAATTCTGGAAGTTCTCTGTTCAGCCGTGCTTCGAGAAAAGTAGCCATAGCTTTTGAATATTCACTAACTAAAACCGTTTGATATCTTCTACTTTTCTGATGTTTGTGTCGCTCGATCGCTGCTTGGAAATGGATCGTTAAATAAGCTGTCTCCTCTTGTGGAACATAAAAATTTTCCTTTTCAAAATAATCTTCTAAAATTAACTGTAAAACTAAGAAAAGTTGTGTGTACGTACTAAACACATTTTTCGTCAATGGATTAGAAATCTGCAAACCATAATGGAGTCGAAAATAAGTTGAAGATAAATGAGACCTTAAATTTTGTTTTAGTAGCTGATCTTCTTTTAATGAATAGCCTAGAAACTGTTCCACTTGTTCGATCAAATGATCAGCAAGTGCGCTAGATTCCTTTTGAAAACGTGTGGCTGCTTGTGAATTTGTAAAAAGATTGGCGATACGCAAAGCCAGATAATTGATTTCATCAGGAGAAAATTCAATTGGATAGATGGTGGCTAGTTTTGCTAATATCTGACTACTTAACTTTTGTGCTTGGGTGTGTTCCACGACTTCGTTTTCGTCTTTACTTAATTTCACTTTCTGGTACTGTTTCATTCGCTCGAGCATAAAGTAGATGTGAATCTCCACACTAGCCAGTCCATTCGGCTGTTCTAAATGGTTTTCATAAAAAATATCTTGTAATGTATGTTGGATAACTTTTAATGTATCTTTAGCGAAGAATTCTTTCAACGACGGACTTTGCGGATCTTCTTTCTGCATATTTCGTAATGTCTTAACAAGCAACTGTCTTTTTTCTTGTTCATCTCCTTTAAGAAAAGTTCCTAGTTTTGTTTTGGATACTAGCTGTAAATGGTGATACTCAAAAAAGCTTTGCAACTCTGTCAATTCTTTACGAATCGTACGTTTTCCAACATATAGTTTTTCTGAAAGTTCTTCAAGACTAAATCCGTCTTTTGCTACTAGCAGATGGAAAATCAATAACTGACGAAGCTGTTTTTTATCCATTTCTGTTTGAGTCTCTTCATTAAGCGCTCGTTTCAGTTGTTCCCTTTCATGAGGCAGTCCATTCAACAAGATACCTGTACCTTTTTTTCTTTCAAACATTAAAGGCAGATGTTTGTCTCTCAACCAAGTTTCAATGGTATTCAAATCGCTATGAATCGTTCTTTCTGACACATGGAAATGCTCTGCTAGCTTTTTTGTTGTTATATAATTATTGTTCTCACTTAATTGATAGATCAAAGATTGCTGACGCTGATTCATAATGTGCAGAAACTCCCTTCTAAATAAAAAATCGATCATGATAACACATCTATTATGTCTCATCACGGTCGATTTTTCATCTTATGTTACATTTCGCTTAATAATTGGTGAACTGCTGTTTTATCTGGCGCTTCCATCAGTGCTTGACAGAAGTCATCATCCATCAATTTACGTGATAGACGTTGCAGTATTTTCAAGTGCATATCACCTTGGCTGTTTTCAGGTACAGCAATCATAAAGATCATATGTGCAGGTTTTCCATCTAAAGAATGCCAATCTACCCCAGATTGACTTCTGGCAAATGCCACTGTTGGTTTAAGAACATAAGCTGATTTTCCGTGTGGAATAGCGATTCCCATGCCGATTCCCGTCGTACTTTCCTTTTCTCTATCATAGATGACTTCTTTAAACCCGTTTTTATCTGTGATCGCCGCTGTTTTTTCTAAACGTTGGACTAAATCTTCGATTACTCCGTCTTTTGTTGTTGCTGTTTCACCTAAAACGATTGCTTCATCTGACATAATATCCGTGATAGAATCAAAAGTTTCAGTTTTCGTATAAACATCACTTGTTTCAGTCTCTGATAGATCTGCTACTGTCACACCATTTGCTGCAGCAACCGCAGTTTGTTGTAATGTCGGTTTAAGGATTCTTAACATTAGCACGGTTACAGCAATACCAGCAATCACTGCTACAAAAAACATGGCTACGTGATCCACTGCTCCTAAAACCGCTACGATCGGACCGCTATGAGCTACATGATCTGTCACTCCTGAAAGCATCGCGATCACACTTCCTGTCATTGCCCCGACTACAATGCTTGGAATCACCCGTAGTGGATCTGTTGAAGCAAACGGAATAGCGCCTTCTGTAATCCCAAACAGTCCCATTGCTAAGGACGCCTTACCAGCTTCTCGTTCTGTTTTCGTAAATTTGGTTTTTAAAATCAATGATGCCAGCCCCAATGCTAATGGAGGGATACAGATAGCTACAGCAATTGGCCCCATAATGGAATAATTGCCTTCTGCAATCAAGCCAGATCCGAACAAAAAGGCTACTTTATTGAACGGCCCCCCCATATCAAAAGCAATCATCGCTCCTAAGATCATAGCTAGAACAATTTCACTTCCTCCTTGCATCCCTGCTAAAAAGTGAGTCAATGAACTAAATAGAAGAGCTACTGGTTCTCCAATAACATAGATAAACACAAAACCAACTGCCAATGATCCTAAAATTGGGATAACAATAATTGGCATGATCGATTGTAAAGCTTTCGGTACTCGCACTTTCTTGATTCCTAAAGCAATGAATCCTGCTAAAAATCCAGTGATGATCCCGCCTAAGAATCCCGCATTCGCATCACTACCATATAATGCTCCGTTTGCCGCTAACATCCCACCAACAAATCCAGGAACAAGTCCTGGACGATCTGCAATACTTTGCGCAATAAATGCAGATAGAATTGGAACCATCAACCCCATAGCGATACTTCCGATACTATTCATCGTTGCCCAAATCGTTCCTTCTGGTATCTTGATCCCTTCAGGTGTAGCTGTTCCTCCTAATGTTAAAGAAATCGCGATCAATAACCCTCCTGTAACTACGAAAGGTACCATGTACGAAACGCCATTCATCAAACTCTTATAGATTTTTTTACCTAAATTTTCTGATTCACTTTTATTTTCGGAAGAAATAATTGCCTCCGTACTTTTATAGACTGGCGCTTTTCCTGCTAAAATCTCTCCTACCAATTCATCTGCATGATGGATTCCTTCTTGCACGCCTACGGTTATCAATGGTTTGCCGCCAAATCGTGATTTATCTATTTTAGTATCCGCTGCGATGATTACACCAGCTGCTTCTTCGATATCTTTTGCAGTCAATTCATTTTCGATACCGATAGAACCATGTGTTTCGACTTTTACCTCGACGCCAACAGCTTTTCCCGCTTTCTCTAAGTTTTCTGCTGCCATGTATGTATGGGCAATGCCAACTGGACAGGATGTGATTGCAATAATTTTTTTCATTTTCCTACCGCCTTTCTTTCTACATTTACAGTATATAAAAACGGTTTCTTTTTATTAAGCACAAAATGATTCCGTAATAACTGAAATTCTTGGAATAAATAGAAATTTCGCTAAAAAAATTGATATACGATTTATTATGTTGAATAAAATAATATTGGAAAATCTTACATTTCTGTACTTCTGCTTACGTACATCTAAATTATTATCTACATTAACAATTTCCGTAATTAATTATAAAAAGCTTATTCCATTTAATTTCATTCTGGAATAAGCTTCTTATTTTCTAATGAGTTAGTGAATAATTTTTTTTACCATGCTTAATAGTATCTTTACGTCTCCTATACGCGTATCTCCTGTTTCTTTATCTATAATTGAACTATAAACATGAGGAATCACTTTTTTTACACCTGCATCAATTGCAATTTTCAGAATTTCTTCAAAGTTTGAAAGATCAATTCCTCCTGTTGGCTCTAAATAGAATTCATATTTTGCGCAAGCTTCCGCAACTGCTTTAAATTCTTCCCTATGTGCTAAGCCTTTCATCGGGAAATACTTGATTGAAGTACCTCCCATGTCTTGCAGCATTTGAATGGCAGTTTCAATAGGCACTTCAGCTGCTGGCGCTTGTGAACTTAACGGACCTGTAGCAATATTGACATAGCCGATCTTACCTGTTGGTGAAACCAATCCATTGATGACTGTATCATTTTGGCCCAATAAAGCACGAGAAGTCCCCACGCCAGTAAATACTTGATTGACATGTTGTGGTTGTAAAACCCCAGATAAACGCGAAACCATCTGACTTTGGTTTGGATCTCCAGCGCCTAATCCAACTGACAACGCATTATTGGTTGCGTCTTGGTACCTTTTCATATCTTCGATTGCTGCTTCATCGCTAGCATAATTTTTCGATAGCACACCTAGTACGACATGCCCTTCCGCTGCTTCATAGCATGCTTTTGCATTTTCAACTGAATGAGCTAATACATTTAAACATACACGATTTTTATAATAATTTGGGATAACTGACAATTTAAAAGCCTCCTACATGATTTCTCTCAATCTTTTTATAATTTTTTCCATTTCGTTTTGGCTGACAGAACGAATGTCGAACTCAATGATTCCGTTATTTGCTTGATATTCTCGGGTGTAGACTGCTGGATTTCGTGCTTTTAATTCCTGAATGACTTCTTTCGCACTTTTATCGCCATTAATCGTTACACTTGCTCGATAAATATCTCTGCCGGCACCATCTTGAACTATTTTCGCTGAAAGGTCAGGAAGTTGATTGATTGCGTTAACAAAAGGCGCTAATCGTTGCTTCATGGAGTCACCGGATTCGCTCCCATTTTTTAAATAATCTTCTAGTGCCTGGGTAAAGCCTAAAATATTATCTTTACCGATTTTCATTGCTCGGCCAATACCTTTAGACTGTAGCCGAATCCATTGAATATACTTCTTTTTTCCTATGACCAGTCCGGCACTCGGACCTTCGATTGCTTTTGCCCCAGAGTAAATCACTAAGTCAACGCCCATTTCGCTATATTTGAATAAATCTTCTTCCGCAGCTGCATCAACGATCAATGGCAAACGATGAGCTTTGGCAACTTCTACCATTTCTGCCACCGTCAGCATACTTTTCTGAACTGCATGATGACTTTTAATATATAGAAGCGCAGCAGTTTTTTCCGTAATCATCATGGAAACATGTTCCGGTGTACACATATTTGCATAGCCAGCTTCTATGACTTTTCCTCCACCTTGAGCAACCATTACTTCAACCGGTGTCCCATAATCTACATTATGTCCCTTAGGTATGATGATTTCCCGTCTAGCGATTTTTTCTGTATAGGGATGATAGACATGGTACATGTCGCCCTGTCCGATTAAAGCAGCAACAGATTGAGCAATCCCTGCTGAAGCAGAAGAAACGATTTGCGCATCTTCCACTTTCAGTAATTGAGAAAGATAAGCGCCGGTTTTGATGGCAAGATCACTCATCTCAAAAAAATGCTCGCCTCCAAATCGTTGTGCTGCTAGGACACTTTCAGATACCTTAGAAACCCCTAGGATCGTCATTTTTCCCGATGCATTAATGACTTCTTTTAAATCAAACTTTCCATAGCTAATTGTCATATATGACGCCTCCAATAATTGTTTTAATCGGTAAAATTTGTTCTTTAGCTATACGTGTAAATCCGTTGGAATCTTTCAATTCCTTTTCATTTTCAACAATCTCAAATATCGTCAAATCTGCATCATAATTGACAGCTAACTGGCCCTTATTCTTCAAATGAAAATTCCGTGCAGGAACTGCTGTAACTTTTTCAATGATTTCTTCCCAAGAATAGCCGACTACCCTCAATTTTTCTAAAGTAGTTGCTAGATCAAAAACTGGGCCATTTGTACGATTGCGGATGTAGATATCCGTACTAATAGAGGTAGCTTTCATTCCTGCTTTTAGTGCGGTTTCTGCCACATGGAAATTAAAGCTATCCGTCCCATGTCCAATATCAAAGACAACACCATTATTGTAAGCATCCCAGACAAAGTTTTTAATTTGATCTGTCTTTGGATCTAAAATACCGTTTGGTTTTCCATTAAAACAATGGGTCAATACATCGCCTCTTTCCATTCTTGACAATACTTCTTCTAACTCAGGAGGTGCAGAACCGATATGAACCATCAATGGCAGATCATTGTTTTCTGTCTGGATTTTTTTAGCTAATTCTAATGGCTTAATGCCATTTTCACCAACAACTGTCTTACTCATTCTTGCTTTGATCCCGACAATAAATTCCGGCAGTTCTGCTAACGCAGTACTTACTAGATCTTCTTGAATCTTTGTTAGATCAGCAAGTTCATCTTGTTTGACAATGCCCCATTTAGAGATATTCATTAGCGCATACACATTTGTCTTGACCGATTTCGTCAATTGATAAAATTCACGGATGTTTTCTGCTCCCGTAGTTCCAGCATCAATGACCGTCGTCACACCTTTTTCGACCCCTATCTGATCAGGATAGTCATAATAAAGATTCATCTTTTCATAGCAGTGGACATGATCATCGATCCACCCAGCGGATAAATAATACTTTCCCTCCAAGTCAACTACTTCTTGCGCCGGCTGATTTATTTCTGCTGCAACTGCTTTAATCATGCCTTTTTCTATAGCGACCTCTATTTTAGATCCATCAACCAACCTTCCATTTTTAATCAAAGTATCAAACATTTAATGACCCTCTTTCTATTAATTTACTGCCGGGAAGATTGCTCCTAAAATCATTGCTCCTAAAATAGCACCTCCAGCAATTGGTTTTTTCCAAGCATAGAATCCTAGTGCTCCTAATGTAGCGCCAATGCCGATTGGAATAGATGCTGCACACGCGCTTAATATAATTAATGGACCCAAAAAACGTCCAGATGAATTTCCTGCCCCCATCATGACGTCAGCACCAAAAGTGGAATTTGATTGATTGATCGTAAATTTACGAATCAAGACAATGATGCCACCAACAATCAAACCTAGAACCAAACCAGTCAATAAAGAGAGTGCAAAATTATCGATTGGTGCCGCTATTTTCATACTTAAGAGAATTGCTGGTACCCCAATTCCGATCCCAGTTAGGATCGAACCGCCTAAGTCCAAGATCCCAACTAAAGAGCCTTCTAAAATTCTGGCAAATAAGAAACTAGCACCAAACGCTGCCGCTGCGCCATAGGATCCGCCATCCAGCCCGGCTTTTAACATCGCCACGATCGAAACTTCATTGAATGCACCCACACCATACATCACATACATGTGTGTTCCTGCAAATACAGCAGCGGACATAATTCCTACGATTAGCGGAAAAGACCAGTCTGCAAACCAAAAGCTCTTTTGCCGCTTTGCTTCTAATACTTTTGCTTGTTCTTCTGTTGTCTCCATGATTCTCCTCCTATTTCACACTAAAGATGTTGTGCAAGTTATCAAGCCAATTAGGCACTTGAAGCTGGAAGCTCTTGATCATTTCCATATCAAATCCACGGAAAAATCCACTGAAAATAAATAATAAAACAATAGCGATCATCATGCTCTTCGTGACGCGATTCCAACCGCTCTCATCGACGCCTTTACCAATCAAGATTCCTAGAACAACACCAGGTACCGCATTTCCCATAATCAATTGCGCGATACCACCAAAAAGAGTGCCCCAAAAACCAGTTCGTTTCCCTGCGTCTAAAGCTGCCAACCAAAAAATAACTGGCATTACTGTATTGATCAGAATCGTCGCTGCTGGTACCAAAACGGAAACCGCCGTCACTTGTAACGCCTCTGGAATTGCTGCAGCTGTTGTGTTTAAGAAGGCTACCACCACTGCCCCGATAACCGCTCCAATGATCCCCATTTTTTTCGGATCATGCATGGTCTGGGTGACATCTTTGTTTTTTGCTAGAAGTGCTGCCGCTGCCCAATTGGGAATGATTCGATGCGTCACATCTTGTGTGAATGCACCAGCACCAACTGAAGAAGCCCATGCATTAAAGAAAAAGCCTAAACCAAATGAAAAATGAGAAGCTGGATCACCCATGCAGGCATTCATTTCGCCTAATGTTCTAAAAGCTCCTAAACCTTGTGTATTAGGTGCATGAAACATTCGAGCTGCCCCGACAGATGCTGCAAAACCAAGTAATCCCCCGATAATGACCGATTTGACTAGAATGATTACGAAATCCACGTTATTCTTTCCCCCTTATGATTCAAAATTAGATTTTTTTAGTTACAAATGGAATGGCAATCCCATTTGGATCTTCAGTCATTTGCTGGCTGAACGATATGTCTGCCAATTTTATTTCTGTTACAGCCACAGTAACAGAGAGTTCGACTTCATAGCTAATACGTTGCCGTGGGAAGAAGAAAAATAGAAAGCGTTCTGTGTATTTGTTTTCGACCGCCTTTAAAATATCCACATTGACTGGTTCGATTCGCAATAATACGTTTGATTGTTCCATTATTTTGTTTTGAATTTCTGCTAACGCTGATGCAAAAGCATGTTGCTTTGTTTCCCCTTTACCGGAGACGATAACTTTTTGCTGAATTGTCTTTTGAACGCTCATTTCATGTCCCTCTTTCTATTTTCCATGCTTTTTGATAAATTCTTCTGTCAGACGTTTCCCTAATTCCTCTTGATCCATAAAGCCGAAACCTAGAACAGTTTTGCCATCCTTGATAGCTGTGATCCCTTCTTCAATCGAACGCATACCATGTCGTTCTGGATAGCCATATTTTGTTGCTGCTGTTAATGCACCTGCACCACCACTACCACAAAAAGAGATACCCATATCTGCATGCTCTTGTTGCATCACATCGCCCAAACGCATATCTGCCCCCATTCCTGGTACGACAACTGCTTTTCCGCCAGCTGCTTCTACCCCTTTGGCCACATTTTGTCCTTTACCCATACGGTCTGCAATAACTACTTTAATCATGATTGTTTCCTCCTAAATATTAATTATTTTTTGCTGTTTCAAAATGAATCGACAAAACATATATTTCATCCTCGGTTAAATTACCGATACTTCTAACTATTTCATCAGAAATAGTTATGGCTTCTTTGGATACTTCTTTGAACAAATCCCGATCGACTACGGGAATCGTTTCCTTTCTTTGAGAACGTTTCAGCATCTCATTCAAGTGATTAATTAGAATGGTCCACTGCAACTCGGTTGGTACAATAGCATGTTCTGCTAATCGCTCTTCAATTAGATCAATCACTTGTTTTAACTTTTCCCGATTTTGACTTTCCTCGATAATTTTTAAAGCCTCGTCTGACATTTTCACTAACTTGACGCTCCTTCTTTTATATATGAGAATAATGCACTGATTTCTGACTGATTGATTCCTAAATTATTTTCTGCAAAAACTGCTTCGATTTTTCCTACCAGTGTTCCTTTGTCTAAAATAATCTGGTCTGCTTGACGACCTTCTGCCATATATTGTTGATCAAATGTGATACGATGAACCATTAAGAATACATGAAGCAAAAAAGCTTCTCGATATTCTTGGATCAATTCTGCTTCCAAAATGACAAGTAAACGTTCATAAATCGTATAAGCTTTCAAAATCAATTCCTTGCTAAAGTCTTCTAAAGTATCTTTATTGATGGACGTTTCTCTAAGATTCAAGTTATGCCTTTCCTGCTGATTGGAAGAAGCAAGTATTTTTTTTATTATTTGTTGAATTTTTTTCAAGTCCTGTTCAGTGGGTAATGGATGGACTTTGATGAAAGGACGATCGATGCCATTGATTGGAAAAATACTAATCACCAAATCAGGATCTTTGGTAGCAATCATTTCTTGCGCATTCAATACTGAAGCAAATGCCACGATAGTGATATTATTTAATTCTTCATTGATCTTTTGCTTGATCAGACTAGTCACACCCAACCCTGTTGAACAAATGTAGACGGCTCTAACGCTTCGTAGATCTTCTTCTCTTTCGTAGGAAACCAAAAAGTGTAAGGCAATATATGCCACGAAAGAATCATTGATCAGAATATTTTGTTCACTTATTTCTTGTCGAACTGCTTGCTTGATTGCATCAAATAATTCCGGGTATTTCTGCTTGATATCTTCTTTAAAAGGATTATATTCATTGACAAATTTTTTCTTTCTCGATAATCGCATAGATAAATGAGCATACAGATTCGTCAACAATTGTGGATCTTGATAAAAAGAATGATTGATTGCTTTACTTACTTTATAAATCACATTCTCAACTAGTTTCATAACGTCTTGCTGGTGAATCGTGTCGAATGTATCACTATAGATATAATGATATTCATCCTCGAACAGTGGCAACTGATAATAATCAAAGACCTGCTGCATGACGCGATAAGAAAGATCGTTTTTGTCTAATTCTTGTTCAGCAACCAATTGATAACGACCAATCGTAGCCTCTTTGCGTAAGCGAACGGTAGCAATTGTCACTCGAATCAGAATATTTAGTAATTCCGCGTAATTCAGTTTCTCTAGATTTTCAAATTCCAGTAAGTGCCGCATTCGAATGATTACTTGATTAAATACCTCTTGGATAGGTGTAGCTGTAGCAGAATACATTTCAAAGTATTCAGTCTCACCGCCATTCAATAACAATGACATTAATTTATAAATGTCATAATCCGTGAACTCTTTTTGAAGAATCTCTTCAATCGTTAATCGAACTAGACGTTCTTCTCCTGTGATCCAAAAACCCTTTCGCGCCTGACGATTCAAGGTCAATCCTTCCTTAAGAAAATTATTTTCCAGCACATCTAAATCATTCATGATCGTATCTTTGCTGACATCTAATGCGTTGGCCATTTTCATTCCAGTAATAGCTTCTTTTGTTACTAAAAGCATAATTAGTAAACGTTTGATTCGGAGACTTTGATCTGCAAATATTTCAAAACGATTAACATCCATCAATTCGCTTTTTAATTTGATTCGATCAGAGCTACTAATATTCATCCAAATTCCCTGACTACGTTTGCTATATAGGACTTGCTTCCGCTCATTCAGCCACTCTCTTATATCATCTAGATCGTATTTTATCGTCCGAACACTAACATTTTCTTTTTCAGCCAACTTTTTGATTGTTACCGGTTCAGACATTTCCACCAAGTAAATCAAAAGCTGCCTTTCTCTTTTTGTTAGCTGCTGCATTATCATCTCTCCTTACATTGCTAATATAAGCGTTTTCTAAACTAACGACAATATGAAATGTTTGCACTTAACTAAGTGCAACTTATAGCTTTTTAACTAATATTACAGAGTTTATCTATTATAAAGACGACTACATGTACTGTTAAAATGCGTTTTTTATTGCACTAAGTCGTAATATAAATAATCAAACGCTTTTTCAAATTTTTTAAATTAAAAAATTGAGAACAGCTTTCAATATCTTAAACCGTATATTCTCTAAAAATATCATGGCTTACACGTTCTATCCTAAATAAAGTTTGACTGGATCACCATACAAAAATTAAACTCCATGTAGAATAATACGCGGCTGACGAATTCCTACATGAAGCTTATCTATGACTATAAATATTTAAAAGTAATGAATAAAAGAAAACTAATCAATGATACACGTTTAGTGGTATGAGAGTGTAAAATATTTTGTGTAAATAGAAAAAAGGAAGTCCCTTCTGTAGAATAGAGTTACCACAACACATTCACAGAAAAGAGGACTTCCATATGAACGATTTTACTACAGAAATTCTAAAGAC
>NZ_JAPRGK010000028.1:0-12426 GCF_035726465.1 Enterococcus sp. E4-150
TCTTTAGAATTTCTGTAGTAAAATCGTTCATATGGAAGTCCTCTTTTCTGTGAATGTGTTGTGGTAACTCTATTCTACAGAAGGGACTTCCTTTTTTCTATTTACACAAAATATTTTACACTCTCAAGTGTCATGATACAGTATAATATTCGTTGAACAGGCCAATAAAGGTGTTCTCCCCCACGAGATTTCTACTTTATTGGCTGTTTCTTTTTATTAAAATAAAAGTTGTGTGTGTAAAAAAGATATAGCTGATTCCAAGTGACAATTTCGTATAGATTTTTATGGTATTCGTAGTGAAAAAACGAGAACCAAAAAGTTGATCCGACTTTGTTGCTTGGATTCTTTTTTTGTCAGCATATTTAGAGGTATTTTTTTCTTTTTTTTGTTCGTGCTGTAAGGTTAAGGCAAGACAAGTTAGTTGGGAAAAAGGAAAGAAATGTTTATACTTAAAGAATAACAGAAAGGAAGGTCGCATGAATAATTTTATACAAACATTAAGTGAAAGAAAAGGCGAGTTGCTGGAAGCTGCATTTCAACATCTGTCCATTTCTCTCATTTCTTTGCTGATTGCAGCACTGATTGCTATTCCTTTAGCGATTTGGGCAGCCAATCATAAAAAAATGGCAGAAGTCTTATTACAGATCACGGGTGTGCTCCAAACGATTCCTTCACTTGCCTTATTAGGTTTACTTATCCCATTTGTAGGGATCGGAACTGTTCCAGCATTGATTGCACTTGTTATTTACGCTTTGCTTCCGATTTTCCAAAACACGTATATTGGTCTAGCTGAAATTGACCCGTCTATTGAAGAAGCAGCGGTAGCATTTGGTATGTCCAGAATGAGACGCTTGCTGAAAGTAGAGCTTCCCATCGCATTACCTGTCATTATCTCAGGTATCCGAACTGCCTTAGTTTTAATCATCGGTACGGCTACTTTGGCAGCATTGATCGGAGCAGGTGGATTAGGGACATTTATTTTGTTAGGTATTGACCGAAATACACCTGTTTTGACATTGATTGGTGCGATCAGTTCTGCCTTGCTTGCCATTATATTCAGCGGACTGATTCGCTGGTTGCAGCATAAGAAACCTCGATATTCCATCATTACTTTAGCAGCAGTGGTGTGTTTATTTGGCGGCGTTTCTTTATATCAGTCTGCCTTGTTTAAAAATGAAACCATCACGATTGCTGGAAAATTAGGAGCGGAACCTGAAATCCTGATCCAAATGTATAAAGAATTGATTGAAGACAACACAAAAACAGAAGTTGAATTAAAACCGAATTTTGGCAAGACGAGTTTTTTGTTCAATGCACTGGATCAAGGTCAAATCGATATCTATCCTGAATTCACAGGGACTGTCCTAGAAAGCTTGGTGAAGGTACCTGAAGCAATGAAAAGTGCTGATTTGACAAAAGAAAAAACATATGACGAAGCAGAAGAATTATTGAATAAGCAATTCGATATGACATTATTAAAACCAATGGCTTACCAAAATACGTATGCCTTGGCAGTCAAGAGATCTTTTGCGAACGAACATCAACTTAAAAAGATTTCCGATTTGGCAGCTATCTCTGATCAGATCAAAGCGGGATTCACACTGGAATTTATTGATCGTTCAGATGGATATAAAGGAATCCAAGAAGCATATGGCTTGAATTTTTCAAGTGTACAAAGCATGGAGCCAAGTTTGCGTTACCAAGCAATCAATACTGGAGATGTCAATATTGTGGATGCCTATTCCACAGATAGCCAGCTCAAGGAGTACGATCTAGTGACTCTAGAAGATGATCGAGGGTTATTCCCAGCTTATCAAGGCGCACCGCTGATGAAAAAAGATTTTGCTAAAGAACATCCTGAAATCGTTAAAGCACTGAATAAATTAAGCGGAAAAATAACAGAGGATCAAATGATTGATATGAATTACCAAGTCAATGTCGAAAAGAAAAAGCCGACAGAAGTAGCACGAATCTTCCTGAAAAATGAAGGATTAGTAAAGGAGGAAGATCAGTGACTAAATTAATCGAGTTCAAACATGTGCAAAAAAAGTATGATGGAAAGTATGTCATCGATGACCTAAATCTGGCAATCAAAAAAGGAGAAATCTTTGTTTTGGTTGGTCCTTCCGGTAGTGGAAAAACAACTACTTTGAAAATGATCAATGGATTATCTAAACCATCAGCAGGAGACATCTACTTCAAAGGAAAATCGTTAAATGAATATAATCTGCAGAAAATGCGGTGGAATATGGGATATGTGCTGCAGCAAATCGCTTTGTTCCCGACCATGACAGTCAAGCAAAATATTGAAGTCATCCCTGAAATGTTAGGTTGGGAAAAGCAGAAAAGAGCAGACCGTGTAGATGAACTTCTTCAAAAAGTTGGCTTATCTCCTGATATTTATCGAGATCGTATGCCTAGAGAGTTGTCTGGAGGAGAACAGCAACGGATCGGGATCATCCGAGCTATTGCTGCAAGCCCAGATGTGATTTTGATGGACGAGCCATTTAGCGCATTAGATCCGATTTCAAGAAACTCATTACAAGAATTGGTTTTGTCCTTACACGAAGAATTGGGCACGACCATTGTTTTCGTTACGCACAATATGGAAGAAGCAATCAAGCTAGGTGATCGTATTGCATTTATGAAGGATGGAGAAATTATCCAATGTGACACACCAGAGCAGTTATTGATGAATCCTAAAAACGACTACGTTCGGCATTTCTTTGATGAACCGAAACAGACGAAAGAGTGGCGAGTAGAAGATTTAGTCGTCAATGGATATTTCTTAAATGAAATACCAGAAAATGCTCGTCAACAAGTTTGCTTTGATACGCCTATGAAAGAAGTATATTCGCTTCTTTCGGTGTATCCAAGCATTGTGATAGTAGAAAAGCAAAGAAGTATTGGGTCGCTGACAAGTAAAGAAATCTTTGCTTTTTTAAGTCGAGAGGAGGAAGGAAATGAAAACATATGATGCAATCGTCATCGGTTCAGGTGTGAGTGGCTTAAGTGCTGCTTATGGATTGAAAGAAGCAGGTAAAACAGTACTAGTGGTCGAAGAAGATCTATGGGGCGGGACTTGTCCTAACCGTGGATGTGATCCTAAAAAAGTCTTGTTAAGTGCAGTAGAGGCACGTAATCGGGTAAAGCAATTGAGTGGAAAAGGTTTTAACGAGATCCCAACTGCCAACTGGGAAGAACTTCAAAAATTCAAACGAACATTTACGGATCCAGTCCCAGAAAGCCGGAAAAAACAATTAGCAGAAGCTGAAATCGATCATCTTTCAGGAACCGCTCGTTTTTTGGATGATTCATCTATTGAAGTCAACGAAGAAGTCTTCCATGCGGATTACTTTGTTTTGGCAACCGGGCAAAGACCTACGATCTTACCAGTGGAGGGAAAGGAATACTTGAAAACTAGTGCAGACTTTTTATCATTGCCTGTACTGCCTAAAGAAATCATTTTTATCGGTGGTGGTTATATTGCTTTTGAGCTAGCTACGATTGCCAATGCTGCAGGGAGCAAAGTAACCATTGTCCATCATAATCAACGGCCATTAAAAGAATTTGAGGCGTCTTTGGTAGAGGAAGCCGTCCATCAAATGGAAGCATCTGGCATTCAGTTTGCTTTTGGTGTTGAAACCCAAAAGATCATTTCAGAAGGTACTCGCTATCGTTTAGTCGGAAAAGAGACGGAATTAGTAGCAGATATGATTTTTTGTGCGACTGGGAGACAGCCGAATACAGAATCTTTAGCACTTGAGCAAGCGAATGTCGTCTTTGATAAACACGGAATTGCAGTCAATGATTATCTGCAAACGAGCAATCCAAAAATTTTTGCGTGTGGAGATATTGTTTCAAGGAAAACCCCCAAATTGACACCAGTCGCCACTTTTGAAGGAAATTATGTAGCTAAGCGGATAACGGATGCAACAAGCGAACCTATCAAATATCCGATTATACCTACGATCGTCTACGCCAGTCCTAAACTTGCTGAAGTAGGAGTTACAAAAAGTCACGCCTCTTCGTCAGATCAAGTGGTAGAGATGGATCTTACCAGTTGGTTCACCTATCATCGTGTCAATGAACCAGTTGCTAAGGCTGAATTGACCTTTGACCAGCAAAATTATTTGATTGGTGCTGCAGTGATTAGCGAGCAAGCAGACGAATTGATCGATGATTTGACACTAGTCATCAATCAAAAATTGACTAAAAAAGAGTTGGATAGCTATATCATGGGGTATCCGACATTGGCAAGTGATCTCTCCTATTTATTGAAATAATCAGCATGATAACTAAAGCGCTTGTTGCTTTTTCCTTCTTGTGCTACACTTTAAAAAATGAATACCTGTTTCTGGGGATGTCGTAGACGACATGAGAGTAAGTTGTGAACTTAGACCCATTGAACCTGTCAGTTAATACTGGTGAAGGGAGAAACATAGCAGACGCTTGAAGCGGGTTACTATGTCGTGCCCATTTCAAGCGTTTTTTGTTATTCATATTAGAAGAAAGGAGGTAACAAAATGAAGAAAAATCTTTATCCAGCAGTCAGTATGGCATTCATTTTAATTATTTGGCAGATTGTTGTCATAGTTTGGAAAATACCTGCCTTTATTTTACCCGGACCTGCTGCTGTATTTTCTGCATTAGCGGCAGATGCACAAGTATTACTTTCTCATTCTGTCACGACATTAAATGAAGCAGTGCTTGGTTTGGTAATAGCTAGCGTTCTTTCTTTTATTACTGCCTTGGCAATGGATTATTGGAAGTTTTTAGAAATGTCTTTTTATCCGTTACTAGTGATTTCACAAATGTTGCCAATCATGGTGTTAGGGCCATTACTTACCCTATGGTTTGGTTTCGGTATGCTTCCAAAAGTGATCCTTGTTGTCTTGATAAGCTATTTTCCGATCGTAGTTTCTTTTTCGGATACATTGAGGAAAGTATCAAAAGAGCAAATCATCTTTTTGAAAACGATGGGGGCAGATACAGGGAAGATTTATCGAATATATAAAATACCAGCGGGTTTATCCGGCTTCTTTTCCGGTTTAAAAGTGGCTGCTACTTATTGTGTCAGCGGAGCAGTCGTTGGAGAATGGCTAAGCGCTCAAGCAGGCTTAGGGTATTACATGATACGCGTAAAAAACAGCTACCAGATCGATAAAGTTTTTGCTGCGATCATTTGTGTCATTCTATTGAGTTTATTGCTGAATGGCGCTTGTTCATTATTGAAAAAAGGGTATTATCGTATGCTTTATATTTTTTAAGAGAAGGGGATCAAATGAAAAAATTATGGCTTTTATTACCGCTACTGTTGCTTTTATCCGCTTGTGGCACTGCAAAAGAAACAAGTAGCAAACAAGAAATAAAGGATTTGAAAAAAGTGACACTTGTTTTGGATTATGTACCGAATACTAATCATACTGGCATCTACCTAGCAAAAGAAAAAGGCTATTATAAAGAGGCTGGTTTAAATGTCCAAATCATCGAACCAGGAGATAATTCGACAAGTATTGGTCTAGTAGGTGCGGACAAAGCACAATTTGGTGTAAGTTATCAAGAAGATGTCACTTATGCTCACGCAGATGGACAGAATATACCAGTCAAAGCAATTGCTACAGTGATCAAACATAATACTTCTGGATTCGCCACCCTATCAGACAGTAACATCCATTCACCAAAAGATTTTGAAGGAAAAACATATGCAGGTTGGCAAAGTCCAAGTGAAGAAGCTGTCTTAAAAGCTGTGATGGAAAAAGACGGCGGGGACTTTTCAAAACTGACAATGGTAGGAAGCAATGGAGAAGGGCCAGAAAGCTTAGGAAAATCCTCAGATATCCAATGGTACTTTGAAGGTTGGGATATGATCAAAGCAAAAGAAGCGGGTATTGAACTAAACTATATCCCATTGAAAGAATTAGATGAACGGTTAGATTACTATACTCCGGTAATTATTACGAATGATCAACTGATCAAAAGTGATCCAGAATTGGTACAGTCTTTTATGGATGCCACGAAAAAAGGCTATCAGGAAGCTATTAAGGATCCAAATGACAGTGCTAAACTGTTGCAAAAATATGCAAAAGAAAATGATCGGACGTTTTTAGAAGAATCACAAGCATTCTTGTCAAAAAATTATACGGATGATCCTGAGAATTGGGGATTGATGGAAGAAAAAGTTTGGCGCAATTATACAGCTTTTATGCAGGAAAACGGATTGATCAAGCAAGATGTACCTTCGCAAGAACTATTCACTAATCAGTTTATAAAATAGGAGTGATAGATGTGTCAATCCAAATCAGCCACTTGAATGTAGTCATTGAAAACCTGAAAATATTAGAAGACATCCATTTCACTATCCCTAAAGATACCTTTACATCGATTGTCGCGCCAAGCGGAGCCGGTAAGTCAACATTGCTGAAAACTTTAACAGGAGTCCAGCCTATGACTTCTGGAACGATCAAAGTAGACGATCAAAAAGTAACTGGTCTCCATACAGCATTTAGTTATATGCCGCAAGAAGATATGTTACTTCCTTGGCTGAGCGTCTATCAAAACGTTACGTTATATCAAAAAATCAATCATCTAACAATCAATGAAGAACAAGTAAGGGATTATCTGGATATCTTTGGGTTAAACGGCTATGAACATTTTTTGCCGGAACAATTATCTGGCGGGATGAAGCAGCGAACGGCCTTGTTACGAACAATCATGAATCCTTCTTCTTACTTGCTTCTTGATGAACCATTTGGAGCGTTAGATGCTATGACCAGAGGGCAGATGCAAGACTGGATGTTGAAGCTGCCTAAAAAAGCAAAGCGGACTACTTTACTTGTGACGCATGATATCGAAGAAGCAATTTATTTATCAGACAGGATTCTTGTGCTTTCCGCCCGTCCGGCACATGTGATTGCTGAGATTCAAGTGCCTGAAAAACGACGGTCACGTGAATGGCTACTGCAGCAATCAGAGTTAAAGCAAACGATTTATCACTTATTGGCAGGTGAATTAGATGTTAAGTGATGCTCATTGTCATTTAGATGGGAGTCAGAGTTTAGCACTCCTTCAGCAGGAACACACGATTTTGACGATCATCAATTGTGATTCGCCAGAAGAATGGAAGGAAAACAGACAGCTTGCAGCAAGTAAGACTCAAGCCTTAAGTTACGGTATCCATCCTTGGAAAGCAGATAGCTATACGTTTGAACAAGTTGAGCCTTTTTTGAAAAAAGCAAGGATCATCGGTGAAATAGGGTTAGATAATATTTGGACGAATGTACCGATGACTACACAAAAAAAAGTATTTGAGCGACAGCTTGCTTTTGCAGCCATAAATGAGAAACCTGTTGTACTGCATACAAAAGGATGCGAAAAAGAGATCTTAAGCTATATCCAAGCTAACCCTAATCACTATTTGATTCATTGGTATTCTTCTTTGGACTATCAACAAGACTATATTGATTTAGGCTGTTATTTCAGCATTGGTCTTGATTTGAAAAAGAACCCAGCAGTCTGGCAACTAGCTAAAACAGTCCCAATCGACCACTTACTTATTGAAACGGATGGACTACATGCAGCAGAGTGGGCTTTAGGGGGGATTTTTTCAGAAAAAGATTATGTCTCACTGCTTGAAGAACAATTAAAGACAATCGCTGAGATCAAAGAGCTATCAGTTGAAGAAGTTAAAAAAAATACTTATCAAAACTTGGAACGTTTCATTAGATTAGGTAAATAAAAAAGAGGTGTGACACAACTAGTGTCGCACCTCTTTTTGGCTTTCTTTATATAAAAGTAAACCGTTCGATTAATAAATGAATCTTAGTACCAACCGTTTGCTTCCCAGAATGCTTTCGCCGCTTCCCAAGAACCATAACGTGAAGTAACATATTGTTCTGCTACTCTTTCTTGGTTCGCAGCAGAGTAGTCACCATTTAAGTAAGAAGAATCTAGTTGGTAACGGCCGATGTAACGTCCGTTCGTTGCTGTGTAAGAACCGCTTGATTCTTTTTGTGCGATCCATTCTTTTGCAGAGCTTGTGCTTGCTGGAGTAGCAGTAGTTTCTGTTACAGCAGGAGCAGCTTGTGTTTCAGCAACAGGCGCTGCTTGTGTTTCCGTTTGAACCGTTTCTTGTACAACAGGTTGTTCAGCTTGAACAGGTTCAGCTTGGACTGGTGCTTCTTGAACGGCTGCTTGTGCAGAGCCTTCTGTTGGGATTGTTAATTGTTGTCCTGAGTAAATCAGGTTAATATCAGAAATTGAATTTGATTCTGCAATGGCATTGATCAAGGAGTTATCACCAACGTATTTTTGAGAAATCGTTGATAGAGTATCACCTGATTGAACGGTATAAGCTTCGTCCGCATGAGCAGTCGTTCCCATGAAGAATGCAGCGCCGGCAGCCAAAGTTGTTCCAAAAAGTAAAGTTTTAAGTGATGTCATGAAAAATCTCCTTTATTCGTTAAAAAGTTTTATTTGTTGTGTTCAACGAGGAATACTTTAACACGTGAAAATATTTCATAGGTAAAAGAAGCATGACAATTTATGACAAATCCACGTTTTTTGTAATAAATACAGTAATCTATGAAATGAAAAGGGTTACGTTTAATAAAACTTGCTTTTTTGTTTTTGTTCACCATAAATATTTATTTAAGAAAGTATTAACCTGCATTTTTCTCTATAAAAAAGATTTTTTAAATAGATAAAAAAGGAGGATTAAATGAGTATTTGATAGTATTTATATTAAAATTACATATGTAATTTAAAAACGCTTGACATTGTGTTTGAGATCACTTACTTTTAGTATGTAAAAGTATTGGATTAAGGAGCTATGCAAATGAAAAAGAAATTTATTACTGGTGGGATTGTCGTTGCATTTCTATGTCTAATTGGCTACACAGGCACGCGGTACGCAAATGAAATTATTTTGTGGGGTGGAGAGACAGATATTGATACAATCAATGAGAATCTGACACAGCTTGATCATACATTGACAGATAAAGAGCAAGCGATTACAGATCTTACCGCTCGACTAGCACAAAAAGAACAGACATTGCAAGATTCAAAGGCAGATGTCCAAGAATACCAAACAAAAGTAAATGAATTAGAAAACCAAAAAAATCAATCGGCAGCAGAAAAACAAAACTTAGAAAGTCAATTAGTCAGCAAGGATGCACAACTACAAAGCAAACAAAATGAAATCAATGTCAAACTAGATGAGATCAACCAAAAAAATGATGAAATCAATCATCTGAATGCAGATTGGACAGCAAGACTACAAGAAGCACAAGCAAAACTTTCAGAATTACAAAATACTGTAAATGGTTTGAACCAACAAATCGCAACACTTACACAAGAAAAAACAAATGTAGAAACTCAGTTAACAGATACACAAAAGAAATTAGACGAAGCAACTGCTGAAAACTCAAGCTTGAAACAATATATTCAAAAGTTAGAAAAAGCAAAAGATGAAGTGGAAGATACAGCTGATAAATCTCAGCAAATTGTTGAAGAACATTTGCGTAAATAATCTTTCTTAACAAGTAAACCTAAATTAGTAAAGAAGCAACAGTAATCTATACTGCTGCCTTTTTTTTTAGTACATGTCCTTCATCTTCGCAGGAAGTGCCAATATGATTTTAAGAAAGGTAATAGACAAAAAGTCAAAAAGATAAAACAGAGTTTCTTCTTTACAAAGGGAATGTATGTTCGTATAATGGTGTTGAGGTGAAGGTTATGGAGAAAAAATATGGAACAGTAGATAAGATCCGTACTTTGCAAGTCAGTGCCAGACCGTTGATCCGTTTCAGTTTAAATGGGGTCAATTGTTTGATTGCTTCCCATAGTTTGAACTTCCTAGCTGAAGTAGACGAAGGGATGAAGTTAGTCGTTACAGGTTATTATAATAATAGAAAGCAATTTGTTGTGAGATCCTATCATGTGTTAGGGAAACCCAAAATTGTGGTAGAATATGAGAAAAGTCTATACCCAAGAAAAAAGGTCCGACAAGATGAAAGAATAAACTAGAAAACAAGCGGCTGAGACAAAAATGTCCTAGCCGCTTGTTTTGGAAAGATGGATGCAGACGATGGGATTTGAACCCACACGAGCATACGCTCACAAGAACCTCAATCTATATATAACTACATGTATTTAAGTATTTGTGATGAATCACTAAACTTTCCAAACTCATTTGAGGGATATTGCTTAAAGATTGAACAGATCAATTCGAAGCCCTATTAGTATTCGCTCAATGGGGGGATCAGAGGCCATAAAAAGAGACTAGTCATTACTAGTCTCAGGTAGCGGAATTGTAGGATTTTAAACGTTCCTGGAGAGTACCGGTATGTAACTCGAAGAGGTGATTATCATAGTCGTAAAAGTAAATTGAAGAAGCCTCGCCTTTCACACGAGAACGTCCTGGTTCGACAGTTAAACCTAACATTTGGATTTTTGAGACAAACGAATCTATATCTTGTTCGTCAATTTTAAAAGCAATATGATTGTATGTCTTTGGCAGTTTATTCGACGAATTCTGCATTACTGCAATCCATAGGTCCTTAACTAAGAAAAATTTTTCTGGATATAATGAAAATTTTTTTTGTTGACTATCGTAGATTTCTTTTGCATCAAATAAGGTATTTAACAATACAGAAGTTTTATTTAAGTCTTTAACAATTAACGTAATATGAGAAATTTCCATACCAAACCTCCTCTTTTTATCGATTCTAACATAGGGTCAATTTGATAGAAAGCTTTTAATTTTATTGTTTTAAAAGTTATTTCAAAAGAAAAATATGGAAGCAGAATGAGTGTTCAAGACAGTATTTCATCTATATGATCTAAGAGATAAATCGCTTAAAAAGTGTATTTCAAGAAGTGAAAAGAAGCCATTCCTTAATTCATAAGTGAGAAAATATAGCATTATATCTATCCACAGAAGGCGTAAATCTTGAAATTAAACGATTAAAAAAGCAAAATAACCGACTGCAAAAAATAGAGCGTTGTGGCGAAAGGAGTGTACGTAAACTACCTGTATATAAGTTGCAGTTATATATTAGATCACTCGTTGAATGGTTTTTTATGTCGTATAAATGGCTTAATAACGTGTCTACTGACAGGGCATTATGGCTGTAATCTTACTTTGTAGTTCCTGTAGCAATCACTGCTCAAATGCAAGACTACTTTATTCACAGTTTAAAAAATACTATGATAATCCCGCATTGAAACCTGATAGCAGTACTGAAGATCAGAGCCTTGATGATAAAGTATCAGCAAGCACGCCAACGCATCAAGGGAACGTTTATGGCAAACTAGATATTTCAAAAAAGTAATAGACAAAACAGTTCGTGTGGCTGGCTGGTTCTCGACAAACCACAAGGTGTAGTTGGAACTTATGTTTACGTACTTGTGATAGAACACGGAACACCTAAAGAATTAACGTGTATTTAATCTCAAGCGACTGCTCGGCAAGACATCAAAAAGGCATACGGAATCAATGTGGCGATGCAATCAGTCAAACGATGAAGGTGTAGTGAAGGATGTGCAATTTCTGATATTCATTTGACGATATATTCAGCCCACACATGAGGGGATACATATAAGTATTTAAAAGATAACTTTTAAGTTATCTTTAAGTAATGCTTAAAGCTATGTTATACTCTATTAGGAAATATAAGAAGGAGTATAAAAATGAACAAACATAATAGAAAAATAACGAATAACAAAGAACTGATCTTGTTACTAATAGGGATTTGGGGTATCTTTTTGCTCTTTAATATGTATATGCCGACTATGAGAGCGGATGACGTAGTTTATGCAAGTAGATTAGATGAACTTGGCTATTTGGGTGCTTCGATAGAACATTATAAGACATGGAGTTCAAGAATTATTATAGAACTATTCTTAATGTTCTTTTCTAAACACTTTATGCTATGGAAATTATTAAATTCTACGATTATGTTAGGAATTGTAGTGTTACTTTGCAAGTATGTTTTTGAGAAAATAAATGTTAAAAATTTATTATTGGTTTGCTCTATATACTGTTTAATACCATTGACAGTAATGGGGGAAACCGGTTGGAGAGCAACCACCTTGAACTATCAGTGGCCAGTAGCATTTAGTTTACTAACTTTTTATCCGTTTTTTCAACTCTTAAGAGGAGAAGAAATAAATAGAAAAATATATTGGGTAAGTATTCCTTTATTGATATTTTTAACTAATCAAGAACAAGTCAACGCCTGTTTTTTTGTTCTAACAAGTATAGTTAGTTTATATTTGATTGTCAATGGACGATATAATAGTCAAGTCCATAATCCTGTGTAAAATACTATACAATGTTTTACCGGTCTCTCATTGATCAAACTTAATATATTTTCTTGTAGAACTGAGCCATTCGTCATGAAGGTCCATAAGGACAGCTCCAAT
>NZ_JAPRGK010000029.1:0-12290 GCF_035726465.1 Enterococcus sp. E4-150
TTGGAGCTGTCCTTATGGACCTTCATGACGAATGGCTCAGTTCTACAAGAAAATATATTAAGTTTGATCAATGAGAGACCGGTAAAACATTGTATAGTATTTTACACAGGATTATGGACTTGACTATACTCATTAAGTGGTAATTTTGAGATAAATTAAAAAAAAATATTTCTAAATCCTGTATAGTTTTTTTAGAAAATCGAGACAAGTATTTACAAGAAAAAATAAATACGGTATTAATAATAAAAACATAAAAAGAAGGTGAAGAATTGATTGAAAAAATTTTATTAGATGACCATGCGAGAATGAAATTAAGCGTGTATGGAAAGGTGATGACCTTACGGCCGGGGGAATATAGTTTAGATCATGTACGAGAAAACTTAGATTTCTATTTCAGTGCGACTCGTTTCAAAAAAATCCTATGTGATATACAAGATGATTTAGAACAATTTACTGATATTAAACTGTTACATAATAAAAATAAGTTATCCATTCCTGAACAACTTGTTCAATATACCCAATACCAACATTACCTATCAACAGAAAGTGTTCCTTATAAATTATTGATCAGTCTTCTGACCGAACAAGATGAAAATCTTGCAGCTTTTTGCAATCGCCAATTTATCAGCCGCTCAACGTGTTTTCGGCAAATAAAAAAATTGGCTGAATATTTGAAGGAATACAATATCAACTTGAATTTATCGAATCTTACCTTATCTGGTTCTGAAATGCTGATTCGCATCATCTTTTTCAATTTCTTTTGGTTTGTTTCATTAGGGGAAAGCCTGGATAGCATTCCTTACAGCCAAGAAGTTCGTGCATTGATTTATAAGCACGAAGGATCGCAACACAAGAATAAGTTTGATTTAGGAAAAAAACAAGCCAGCCTCCATTGCCTGATTTGTTTGCTGAGGATCGAAAATAATCATTTTACGGATATCTATAGATTATCAAGAGATTCCTTTATTCCAAGCGAAACAAACATTGACTTTTTTTACGACTTCTTCAAAATTGCGAATCTTCGTTTAGATATCTTAGAGGTAAACTCTTTGTTTTACTTATTCTATTACTGGCCGCTTCTTACCTCTAATCAAGACATTCGTGTGCCGATCGTTCATCATTCGTATGAACAACCGAGCAATGAGGTCAAAGATATCTTAGAGGAATTTCAGAAGCATTGTCAGACATTTATTGGTACACTCCAGTTTGAAAAAGAGCCAGCTTTGCTTTTGAATCTCTATCTATCAATTGGTAATTTTAGCATGTTCAAGCAAAAAATTCCTTTGACCACACTATTTATCTCTTCTTATATTAAAGATAAATACCCACTTTTACGTATCTTGACAATCAAAATCGAAGGTTTTTGGAAAAAAATCGCACAACGAAAAAACTATACATGGCTGAAATCATGCGTAAGTGAATTAGCCTTTCTACAAACCAGTTTACTTTATCCGTATTATTCAGAAATCGATGAAAACTATAAATTGAAAGTTGGGTTTGTTAACGTCTCTGAACATCTGATTTCCGAAGAAATCTTGAATTTAGGAAAGAAAATCCCCTTTGTAGATATCGAGCTACTCACACTTCCCATCACTGAAGAATATGACTTTTTCATCTTTGGTTCACCTCTACTGATTCCTGCTGGTCTTGATTCTTCTAAGTATACAGTCCTTGATTTTTGTCATTACAGCGATTTTGAAACTGATCTGTATCAACGTCTTTTAGAAGTTCATCATCTCAAATTACAAAATTTGTTCTCTAATTAGCTGATTTATGTAAAAAAGTGGCTATGACATAAGTTCCTAAAAAGAGCTGAACCCTTATCTATCAAGGGTTCAGCCATCGTTTCTTTATTCAGATTTTTCTTCAGCTATGAAGTTAAGTTCATTGACGATAATTGAAGCTAGGTGCTTTTTGAATAGGATTAATCACTTTGCTAATAATAAATTTTAATGATTAGTTTTCAATCGTATTCAAGTTACGTGGTGTGCTTTTGGTAAAAAGCTACTTATCAATTAGTTTCAAAGGTTCTACATTAGCAAAATTATCAATTTTTGTAATTTAACTAGTAAAACGATATTCCCAAGCTTTTTCTTTACGCTTATTATTAACAGAATATCTAAGCATATACTTATATTTTTAGCGAAATTCTTTGTAAATCTCAATAAATTTCATCTGGATTGTCATAAGTAATAATCCCTAATGCTATGCTTATCTTTATCAATAAATTCAAATAAAGATTTTTTTACATTGATTAAAATATGGAGGCTCAAAAAAATGAACATTTTCTCTTTTGGATAATTAAATGAAATACCATCTGTATAAGATTCAACATCCATATTAGTTAATTGAATCTTTTAGTAAAGAAATATCCCTTATTTTTTTATTAAAGATTGCTTATTAAAGCAACAACCTACCTTGTACTTACTTTCTTGTTTTGTCCCCTCTATCTGTCCACCGCTAGTAATACCACTTACGTTCGTTATATTTAGGAAGAAGGTCGCAAACCCTTCCTCTAGAGAAAAAGGATGATTAAACTCTTTTTTACAAATTTCTTTCTGTCTTGGCCATTCTTCAATGTTTACAATGGTTTTGTTAATCAGATTGATAAATTTGTTGGGATAATTTAATATTGAATACCATAAAGAACGCATAGATTTATCTAAATTATTAATTGCAGTCATTTTCACATTCTTTTGAATTAATAGCTGAATGGGCCACCCCGGCTCCCTCTGCAAAATGCTCGATATCTCGATATAAATTTCATATTCTCCAATACTCTTGTCTATTGTTTTTTTCAAATTTATACAATTGACTTTTTCCTGCCAGATACCTCAAAAGGGAGTTGGTTGTTGGCAAAAAATACACCTCCTGAAATATTTATTTTTTGCATTATTAAATCTTCATCAACTTTTTGTCCTTACATACATATCTGCATATATATCCAGCTTTAATCTGTCATCACTTGAATTTTACCAAAAGTATTCGTTAAATAGTTTATTTATAGTTTTTAATATCTCTTTGGATAAAAACTTTTTTAATCATCGTTGGAGAGTATTGGGTCATTATCACCTGAATACCCTAGTCTTAAAAAAATTGGGTTAAGACATAAAAAAATTCAATTTGTGCAGCTGGAAAAAGACCTGCGTCTACTTCATCAATTAGCAAGATTCCTCCTTCAATTTCTTAAACGATAACAAGACTCTTACAATTGTCCAACATTATCTTCACCTACAGATATTGATTGAAAGTTATATTCAGAAGTATGTGGTTGCTAAAGAGTTTACCGCCCCACTAATAGTATCAATTGCTGCGACAAATTATATCCAGTAAGCTCTAACTTCAAGCCTTTATTTTCTTCAACATATACATCAGTAGCAAAATCATAATCACGAGAAACAATTAGAGTTAAGCAATTTACATTAAGATAAATTATCATTGGATTCATTGCATTTCTAGCTCTCTTAACACTGGACTATTTTTGCTATAATCTTTTGATAAATTTAACTTTAGATTTTTCTTTTCTACTCCACCATATAGTTCAATACCAACATCCAGTGAACTAGGTAAATCATAGTTTTCTAAGAATCTAAAGTGTTCTGAAAATACAAATTCATATGCTTTATCCAACAACGTTTTGTATACTTTCAAATGATTTCGTTTAATTGGATTCTCAGTATAACCTGTTGAGAATATAGTATACCCTATCGTTACATATCCCATTCATTATTATACCAGTATTTCTTTGTGATACATAAGGGTGTAAAAATAGCTTCTTATACTAAAGACTACAAGTAGTTATTGAAGCAAGTCTTCATAAGACACCTGTAGAACATCCCTAATAGCTCTCAATTGATCCAACTTAATGTGTTGGCGGCCGCTTTCAATCTTAACCAATGTTTCCCTAGTTATAGCGATTTTTCTAAGCTGTAGGTCTCTAACTAGCTCGGTTTGACCGATTCCTTTTTCTACTCGGAATCGTCTAATATTGCTACCGATTACATTTTCTCTATCAATAATTTTTTCCTCTTTCAAGAATAGCACACCTTTTGGACTAAAATTAGTCCTTTTTCTTATTAATGTTAAAGATTTGGTATGCTACAATGGGACTAGTATTAGTCCATATTCAATTTTAAGGAGGAATTTCTTTGAAAAAATTTGCAATCATTCTAACCTGCGCTTTACTCATCGGAACTATAAGCGGGTGTACCACTTCTGACACAAATTCTACAAGTACGGAAACTAGTACAACAACCTCAGAAAAGAATTACCCTATACATTTTTTTCCGGTTCCAGATGGATTTGAAGCTTATTATCATGATAAAAAACTAGATGTCCCTTTATCAGAAACTGAACCTACTGAAAAGATTTTGCCAATTGAAATTGAAAGAAATCAAGAGGATATAAAACTCAAGGCCGATCTTCCCATACTGAACAGCACAGAAATTGATTGGCACGAGAACATTAAAGTAACTATTGAAAAAGGAGCATTAGCACAACTTTATACTGAAAAAGTTGAACAATTTTTTGAGGCTGGTGCCAATAAAGACTTTTTAAAAATAAGCGATTATTCGGATAACTTTTTTAATGAAACCCAAGATGAAATCATGAACTCAACTTTTATGGCTGAAGATATGTACAATATGACGTTAAAAAAAATTAAAGCTTACGACCATCCGTTAAATCTGACACTAAATAATGGATTGCTCTCTTTTGTATTAGCAGGTTACGTTGACTATGAATATTCACCAGCTTATTTGGAGAAACCTCTTCAACACGAGAACAATGATATTAATTTTAGATTTGTCTACAATTCAAAAAGGAAAACATGGTTAGTTGATCAACTAAGCACTATAAACACAAGCTTCCATGAATTACCTAAACCTGAACCTGAAACTGAAGCTGATATGGTCATTAAAACATTCTAAAAAAGAAACGTTGAAGGAATAATCATTCTTTCAACGTTTCTTTTATTGTTTTTCAGTTTACAGTCTTACCTGAGCGAATAATCTGATTTCTAAACTCTCGAAAAATTTCTTGTGGTTGATAATAGTCTGTATCTATTTCAAATATTTCCGAAAACAATTCAAGGAACTTTTCTACTGAAATGATAATGTTACCATCTTCCTCTTGGCTGTTTTCTATTATTTCTGCTTCTAATTCAAATAAATCTAGTGACGAACTAAAATCATAAATCCTGTCATATTGAACAAAAAAATCAAGAAAAAGTTGCTCAAACTCTTCCTTATTTATCACTAGTGTTTCAAGCGGAACAACTTTATTTTCATCAGACATTCTCCCAATTTCCTCACTTTCATTTTCAATCGTTCATTGTTGCGGACGTATCAGATTTTCTCTATCATTTTTCAGTGCATAGATTACTTGTAATACACGACCATGCTTTGTAAACTTTTTTAGTTAGTCGAATATTTTTTAAATGTGCGTTTCATACTATACGCTTGATAGATTTTCTCCTATTTTTTAATCTTTTATCACAACTTTTATCGTTTTTTCTTCTGAAAAAAATCTTGCTTACATCGTTACATAGTTTCCAAAAAGATACATTACTAGTAGAAACAACAAGATTCCTTTATTTCCCGCTGAAATGGGAAGTATATTTTAAACATTTTTTCTCCTTCAACTTACACTATAAAGTATCTTAATCACGCGATATGCTGGCCACTAAATTCATTATATTTGATTCCTTTTTTAAGATAATGTAGCATCTTTTTATCCAATAACGCAATTGTTTTCAAGGATAAATTTCTTAAGATGGTACATTTCAAAATGGTATTTGACATATAAAACAAAAAAGAAAGAAAAGAGCATAAGGGAAAACTGATAGCACCTTCCTACAGGAAGGTGGCTAAGTTGGCTGTGCCAACTGGTTTTCTTTCAAAATCACTTCATATTTTTTTGATATCACAAAAAAATCCATTTTGGACCTATTTTCGGTCATAATATAGTACCTACTTTTGGTCATAGTTTCGTCCGTAATTTTGGTCATAGTGACTAAGGCTTTTACACACAAAAAAAGAGTGGCAAGATAAAGCTTGCCACTCTCTTTTCTATTCACAAAATTGGTTTAAATTTGCTTTCTTTAACACTTCATTTATATCATAGCAATTCTAATGTTTACACTACATCATTCCTAATTTTAACGGTTGTTCCTCTTTATATTTTTTAAGTTCTACATTTTTTTGAGTTTAATTGCTTTTCTCTTTTCTTTATATTCCGCTCCAACTTTCTCTTTAATAGTGACAATAGAATTACATATTTTTGCTAAACTTCCTTAAAAAAAATGGATCTCGATTACTCAAATTTGCTTGCAGACTTCTCTAAGTGCTTTGTTTTTTTTCATAATTACTTGATTTCATTTCCATTTTCTTCTATTGAAAATTTATTATTTTTATTAGTCGTACGCATAGAACTGATTTAATTTTTTTATCTATTTGATTATCTAGCGTTTGAAATTCTAAATTTTGATTGGCTTCATCAATATCTTTTTATACTACTTTATTTTATTTACAATATTTATTTTCTTGTTTACTTTGGTCACAGTTTCATTCGTCACTTCGGTGATATTTTTTCAATTTACAAATAAAAAGAGTTGAACCTAGTGTATATCGGTTCAACTCTTTTGCAAGTTTCATGGGGCATACTATCACTTTTAATCTGACAGATGTAAACCTCTCTTTATTTTTTTGTTACTCCAATTTTAAACAATAGCTCCTTTATATGTTGTCAATATTGCTCTACATATTCTAACTCTTTTACCCATTCTTTCACTGAAGTGGAAGAGAATAACAGCTTAATCCCCAATAATTCTTTATCATAAATCCATGTCAAATACAATTTTCAAAAAACATTTAATTCATGGATTTTCTCTTCACTTTTTTCTAGATAACAATATTTCAGGTTGTTTTTTATCTCATGTTTTATCTTCAATTCTTCTTGAATCATCAGTTCAATATAATTAGTGACCGTGATTTTTTCATTTGTTGCGTTCTTTACTGATTCACATAATTCGTCAAGCTCTAAGAAATCATGCGTACTAATCTGCAGAATTAATTGCATGACAATCACCTCTTTATTTTTTTAATAGACTATCGAAAAGTGGATTAGGATCATTAAATGTATCTCTGGACAACTCGTTATCTTCATAAGTGAATCTTCGTCTTGGTTTTGATCCCTTATCATTTTCACGGATTTCACTATCAATAATCACTGTTTCATGATTTGAATCAAATTTTTTCGCTGACTTTCTTTCTTCAACGATATTGATTTTTTGTGTTTTTTCTTTCATTTCTCCACTATCTTTTTGAACGTTCTCCCGAACATCTACTGTTTTGAACCCTTGACTACTTGTAGAACTTTGTACATTTTCTCGGACATCTACTGTTTTTGGTTGACTTGTACTGCTACTTTGCAGATTTTCTCGAACATCAATTGTCTTAGTACCTTGACCATTTGAAGAACTTTGTAAATTCTCTCTTACATCAACATTCCGTCCGACATGACCATTCAATGAACCTTGAATATTTTCTCGAACATCTACTGATCGGCCACCTTGACTACTTGTAGAATTTTGTAGATTTTCTTTGACTAATTTTTCTAATCCTGTATTTGAATTTTTAGCTTCTTGGATTATTTCTTTGGTCAACGCTTCTTTTTCGTCCATATTAGCGCCTGTACGCCCTTCTACACGTTTCCTTAACATTTCCTCACGATTCATTGCTTCAGGCGTGTATTTCGCTTCCTGACGCTTCTGATTAATTAATTCTTCAGCAGACTTAGCTTGACCGTGCATAGCATTTTTACGTTCTTCAATATCTTGTTGGACTTTTTGCTGAATCGCACTTACAGGATTATTATTCGATTCAGCATTATTTTTCATTGCTTCACGCATACATTCAGAACTAGACATAATTCTATCGGCATTTTCAACCTTAGCACCATCTTTTCTATCCGAAAGACGTGTTGGCATGGAATCAGCATATTTTCCAGTTTCATCTTCTTTGTTTTTAGCTAACATAGGTTTGCTATTTTTATTAATAGCGGACACGGTACCATCATCTAAACCTTCTTTGAACTTATTCTTGGTATCATTAGCCATATTACGCATACTCTTAAATGGTTTTGTTGCTCTTTCACTAGCCATTGTAGCTCCATCTGAAGCTAAAGCTGATATTCCACGTTCATGGGCATATCCCAAAAATCTTCCAGTTTTGCCAGCTTTTTTTGATAAACTTTCGCCGAAATTCTTTTCAGGTTTTCGATCTTCTCCTTCCCTGCTGTATGATCCATTTCCGTTTCCACTTCCTTTCGCTCGATTAAATCCATTTGATCCTTTTCTAAACAGCATAGCGCCCATGCCAAATGCTGAAGCAAGCTGGCCATAGCCTTCTTTTAAACCAATATCCACGCCAAAGTAACGCATGACTGTTCCACTACCCTTTATTAGAACGAACACGGCACAGATATAAGCAATTGTTTTTATAAAAATATTTGTTGAGATACCTTGTCCTGAGTTCAGAAAATTGATAAACATAGCAAACATGGATAGTCCAAATCCTTGAAATCCAACAGTTAAGTAACATTGTAGAATATCTGATAGAACAACTTTTGAACGCTGTCCTGTCTCAATATCTGTTGCAAAAACAAGAACACCTAACACACGTTTAAATGCAAGTTCTAGTATTGCTGTAATAATGACAAACGCGCTAAACACGTATGCGATTGCCAACGCTGTCAACCCAATCGAAATTCCCCAAAGATTTGCTTGATAGCGATAATAGCCTGATTTCAAGCTATCAGAAAATGTTGATAAAAAGTTATCAGAAAACTTTGTGGCAACAAATTCATTATTAGAATTTTCAACTAATTCATAGCGAAGATTATCCGCAGCTGGATTTTCTTTTTCCAATTTATCAATCACTTTATTCGTCAACACTTGTGTGAGATCCGTCTGTTGAAAATTTTTTCGTGTTAACTTATTCCGATCCTCCGTTTTATCAATGCTTGAGTACTGATCTGTTTTATTAATATATGCCAAATCTGTTACTCCTTGTTTTATCAATGACCAAGCGACTCCGTCATCTGAATTTGTAATCGTAGTAGCATCATTGTAAAATATTTTGGAAAATTGAATACCGCTAGAAATCATCGTTGGCATTAAAAGAATTAATGCTACAGACATCACTATATTCATTGCAACAGATTTTAAATCTATTGTTCCTTTTCCAGTAATCATCTTGTAGCCAACAAACATCAATGAAAGGATCATTAATCCAACGACAATTGTATTCATGACTGATTGATAAACGTTATTTAGCCCTGTACTTTCAATAAAATTGAACAAATCTAGCACATCTGGAATCATATTTTGAATCGAATCAGTCACAGTAAACATACCTTTTACCACAGCCCATCCAAGCCAAAACCCAAACTGACTAAGGAAATCTCCATTGTGTTTTTTCAGGTAAGGTCTATAAAGAGAATTATTCAAAAACTCTGTTTGACTTTTTGTGTCATCAAACCAATTGAAAATGCTAGCTTCAACAATATTACTTGTAAAAACAACGCTAATCATTAAAACAAGTACACTGTGTGCTAACCAGTTTATTTTTCTACTAACGATTTTTTCTTTAATTGCTTTCATAGTTTTTCCCCTTCAGCCCATTTTCTAAGACTCTCAGAGAGCTGCTGAGCTATTTTTTGATTAATTATGACATGAGTTACACAATTGTCATTTTCAGCTCTTAAATCGAGAACTACTGTGTTGAAGCAGATACTCTCGATTAGTTCGAGAGTATCAGTGTTTTGATCAAGACACCAAATCTGATCTATTAGACGATTTTTAATCATGTTTTTTCTCCTTCTAACCAATTATGCATAGGGATTTTAGGTAACTCTTTAATTCCGAATGCTTTATTGAATTGATCTGTAGTCTCTATATTTTCTAAAAGCTGATTTTTATATCTAATTTGAAGTCCATTTAGAAAAAATTTTGCGTAATCGAATAGTCCTTCGTCTGTTTTCGCTTGAAAAACACATGCTTTATGTTGTGTTATAATGCATTGAGCGTTAAGATACTGAGTATTTTCATATAAAAATTCAATGATTTTTCTGATATCATCTATATATACATTAGCGTTTTTCAAATAGTGATACACTTGTAATAATTTTCGACCATCGTCATTATTTTCTTCATAAAGAACACTAACCTTAGTGTAAATTTCTTTTATATTAATATCCTCTTCTTCATTAATTGTATTATTAGATGTATTATCCTCTGTTAACTTTTCTTTGCTAGGGGTGTTAACTTTTGTTAGCGGGGTAGCTAACTTTTCTTTGTCAGGGGTGTTAACAATTCTTATAACTCTTTTATCTACCTCCTTCGAATTTTCTTTATATATAACTTCTCTCGAAATGTAGCCATTTGCTTCTAAAGATTTAAGCCATTTTTGAATAGATACCCTACTAACGCCGTATAAATCTTGAAAATACTGTGTTTTCGCCCAGCAAAATCCTTTTTCATTGCATAAAGCAGTGATTTCACCATACAAAAGCTTTGAACTTGTAATTAAGTCTCGGTCATATCTAACATTAGCGGGGATGATAGCATAGTAATTTCTTTGAATCTTTTGTTCATCACTCATATACTTTCTCCCTATCTTTAAAGTATGTTAAAATGTAGTCAAATAAAGTTTTCTTAGAACTTTATTCATTATCGAGTGTTCCCCTTCGTCTGCAAACTATCGGGAGCACTCTTTTTTATATATTTTTCAATTCTTTTCAATACTAAATTTGTTATTTCATCTTCTCTCAAAACTTTCACCTCTCTTCATTCGAGCAAACATAAACTCATTAACTGCCTTTTTCGAATAAAATTTTCTTGCCCCCAATTCAACCACAGGTAATCCCTCATTTCTTACAGCATTTTTTAAAAAGTTTTCGCTCACATTTAAGTATTCTGCCATTTCTTTTTGATTGAGATATTCCCTTGTCATACCAGCATTTTCTTGAGCCTTTTCAATAGCTTTTGTAGCAATTTGATAAAACTGCTTCAGAAACATTTCCTCCTGCTCTTCTGAGATCATTAATTTTATTGCTTCCACAAAAACCTCTCCTTTTTGATTGTTCTATAACTTCTCTACCTAAATAGTAATTTTTAGTAATGAGCAACAAAAAAATAATTACTAAAAATTACTATTTTATAATATCTTATAGAAATTCCATTGTCAACATTTTTAATAAATTTTAGTAAATGATAGCAATATATGTTACAATAAATCAGAAAAAGGAGGCTTAGTTATGAAACCTAATCTATCGTTAACTAGTGAACGTATTAGAAAAATTATCGAATCCAAAGGTCTGACATTAGAACGATTCGGTGATTTAATTGGAGACACACCAATAAGTTCCGTTAATAATTGGCTTAGAGGTGTGTCTTTACCCAATAAAAATAGGCTTTTAACAATTGCAAATATTGGAAACACTAGTGCAGACTGGATTAAATGGGGAACTTTGGAAGAATACATAGCTTCATACCTTATAGATTCAGGGTATGAGCTATATATTAAGGACTTCCCAGAGATACCTCACAAAGTCTTTAATGATATTCAAGAAAGATATAGTGATACGTTTTCGCTAGATAAAGACTATGAGTTATTGAATCCTATAATAAAAAATATATTTTCAAAATATTACTCAAAAGATTTTGAAATTTATCTAAATGAGATACTTGCTAATGATATCAATCCTCTTATCGAAGAGTATGCTAGTCAAAAACACTCTATCTCTAAAGAGCTATTTTTCAAAAGAGCCAACAGTAAACTTCAAGATAAGATAAGAAATGGGGATTTCAAATACGGTGAAAAAGAAATACTGATTGATTCTTCAAAACAGCTATTAAACGAAATGGACTTAGCCTATCAAGATATTTCACAGTATTCATCTGTCGAGGATTTCTTTTATAAAATTACTAAAAACCAATTTGAAACAGAAAAATTTATTTCTGATCTTAGCAAAAAATACAATTTCCCATATGAGAAAAATAGTATAGTCGCAAAATTTCTAACTAATAATCACGATAAATTTAAAAGCAATTGATTCTTCAAATAACTTCTCTACCTGCAATCATGAAGTAAAGAGAGAATCAAATAGTCAAGTCCATAATCCTGTGTAAAATACTATACAATGTTTTACCGGTCTCTCATTGATCAAACTTAATATATTTTCTTGTAGAACTGAGCCATTCGTCATGAAGGTCCATAAGGACAGCTCCA
>NZ_JAPRGK010000030.1:0-12126 GCF_035726465.1 Enterococcus sp. E4-150
CCGAAAAGAAGGCACTCTCTTCGGGTTTTCGGTCTGTACTGAAATCAAGGTATTATTGGGAATCCCAGCTTAAATCATAGATACCGTAAGGGATTTTATTCTTTATTTAAAACTTTGCAACAGAACCTATTATTTTAAGTCTGAAAAGGATACATCGTCTCTAACGTTAACTTTAGAGGAAGGAGTTGAACCTGACAAGGTGACCTCTAAAGTGATAAACCAATTGAAAGAAAAAGGTAGTTTGAAACATTTGGGGGAATATGAAGTGTTAGATACGGCTATGTTAACGAAAGGAATTGGTCAAATCCTCAGTACGATCACTTATTTTATAACAGCTGTAGCAGGTATATCTTTATTTATCGCAGGGGTAGGTGTAATGAACATGATGTATATATCTGTATCTGAACGAACAAAAGAGATCGGTATAAGAAGAGCCCTAGGAGCTACTCGAAAATCGATTATGCTGCAGTTCCTTTTAGAAGGTTTGATTTTAACTCTTTCAGGAGGGTTAATTGGCTATTTATTAGGAATGGCTCTTGCTTATAGTGTTGGTTCTTTGATAAAGGTAAACGTGTCACTTGATCTATTTACTATTTTACTAGCGGTTGGGGTATCTTCGGTTATTGGACTGGTCTTTTCTGTAATGCCCGCTTCAGAGGCTGCAAAAAAAGATTTAATTGATATTCTTAGATAAAATCAGAATGACAAGAATATTTACGTTCTAGATTCTAAAATAAAACACAAAGAGACCAACCAGGCACCCTATTGTTTCTTTGTAGTATAGAGATATTCTTTGGCTTGTAAGAGATCAATAGAGTTAGGTGACCGGAGTTCGAAATAAAGGAAATTTTTGATTGTATAGGAGAATTCTTTATCCCTAATATTTAGAATTTTGAGTATGCCATGTTGATGTTTTAGATTCTCTATAAATATAGAGGTGTATCAAAGGTCAACTAGACTGTGCAAAATAGAGACACTTGAAAAATCTATCGGGGGTCAGAAACTTAATAGTTTTTGACACATAAACAAAATCGCGATATAATGGGGTTGAGAGTGTTTCATAAACTTATGTCATAAAGTTAAGGAGATTTCGCATGATTTTAGAGAATAAATTGGGATTAACCAATCAAGTTGAGTTGGCTAAGGTTGAAGAAAAACTCAGTAAACAAAAAGCGAAAGAATTGTACGATTGTGGAAAAATAAATGAAATCGAAGTTGGTACATTTAAAGGTTTATCTGAAATTCATGAATTTCTATTTTCGGATATTTACGATTTTGCCGGAAAAATCCGATCGGTCAATATTGCAAAAGGAAATTTTCGATTTGCACCAGTTATGTATTTAGAACATTCGTTACAGCATATTGATCAGATGCCACAAACTTCTTTTGAAGAGATTATCAAGAAATATGTGGAGATGAATATCGCTCACCCATTTCGAGAAGGAAATGGCCGAAGTACTAGAATTTGGCTGGATCTCATTTTAAAGGAAGAATTGCAAAAAGTTGTAGATTGGAACTTAATCGATAAAGCAGACTATCTTTCTGCAATGGAGCGAAGTCCCATAAACGATTTGGAAATACGCTATCTAATTTCCAATGCTCTGACTGATAAAATTGACGATCGCGAGTTATATATGAAAGGAATCGATGTCAGCTATTTCTATGAAGGGTATTCTGAGTATACGATAGATGATTTGTAAAAGTAGGTGGACCAAATGACGAAATATGGATATGCACGTGTCTCAACCGCTTCTCAAAGTACAAAAGAACAAATTCAACAGTTGCTTGAGAACGGCGTAGAGAAGAAGAATATTTTTTCAGAAAAATTTACGGGTACAAAACGGGATCGGCCAAAATTCAATCAGCTGTTGGCTGGTCTGAAGCCTGGAGATGAAATAGTTGTTACGAAGCTTGATCGATTTGCTCGTAACACGAGAGAAGCATTAGAGATCATTGAACCTTTACTCGATGATAACGTAACGATCAAGGTTTTGAATCTAGGAACGATTGAAAATACGTCCATGGGGCGAATGGTGACACGGACGTTGTTGAGTGTAGCAGAAATGGAACGTGATATGATTGTGGAACGTACCCAAGAAGGAAAAATGTTTGCAAGAAAGAATAATCCTAATTTCAGAGAAGGACGTCCGAAAGCAACAATCACACCGAAGAAGAGGCACGCATATGAACTGCTTACTTCAGGTAAATCGTATAAGGAAGTTGAAGCTATAACCGGTTTCAGTCGCAGTACGCTTTTTAGAATAAAGAAGAAAATTGAAGAAAGTTAAAAAAGAAGTCTCAGCGAACCAGACAGGTAAATACTTAATGCGTTCTAGATATGAGTCTATTAGCATGTTGTGAAATATAATATTTTTTTATTTACTTGATTTCTGCTCAAAAAATGTGTATGGTAACTGTAAAAGGTAAAGTAATTAAAGGTATGCTAGCCACGCTTACTATATTAGGATACCATCATATATTTATAATGAACGATTTGTTCGTCTACCAAACAACACATATCGTTCAGCGTAAGTCACGTTTAGGAACGTGGCTTTTTTAGTGTTATTATCGATAAATAATCTATTGACTCTATTGATTTTATCTCCATATCCCTACGGTGTTGATTGTCTTTAGATCTTTCATTTAAGAACCAAATAACTATCATAAAAATCAGCACTGCTGCTAATATAATAAACAGCATTCCTATTGTGATATTACCTATTGATTTTACCATAACTACGATTAAAGTAATAATGGCATTCAAGTCTCCTTTGTTCTCTATATATAAATTAGCCATAAATCATCTTCCTTTCAAATTAAGATACTTGTTTGATACCAATAAATAGTAAGCGTGGCTAGCATACCTTTTTCTGTAATAGCAAGTGTTCTAATAGTCCAAACTTAATGATGGACCGATGCTAGTTATAGTACAGTAATGTTTTCTTTCTTATCTAGATTTTTAGTAAGCTCTATCAGCAAATCTAACAAATCTGAGTCCTTTTCAGAAACTAAATTAAATCTAGTGTTTACAACAAAGTTTTCATGTTCTATATTGTTTAGATTATTTGCGGAAAGGAGGGCTTCTAGATCTTGACATTCAAATCTATATGCATCGTCATAAATCTTACTAGAAGGAGTGCTTAATTCGAAATTACTTATTTTCTCATCTTGGACCAAGATAAATTTATAGATAGTATCTTTTTGTGTTTTTCTTTTAAAAACACAACAGAGTGTGTTATAAGGAACGTTATAATTTTCATCAGCCTCATTTTTTCTCCATTCAAACAAATGATAAACTGCAACCAAGTTGCCATCAATTTCATGGACAGTGCTCTCGGTAACATCCTTTAAAGAACTATCAAGGGCTAATTTATAGTAACTAGAGAGAGGAAGTAAAATTGTCGATTTACTGAGATGGTTATCGTCTATACGTGCAATCATACCTAAATCAACTAAGGTTTTATTCCAGGTGTTTATAGTTTTAGTTGTCACTCCTAGAGACTCTGCTATGGTATTGACCGAATGCCAGGAATCCCCGCCTTCATTCTTTGCCTTAAAACAGTAATACAGATATAAATTAATAGCTTTGTTATTCGGTAAATATTTTTCAAGTTCTGTTGGTAGAATAAAGTAAGAATCCTTAATGTTTTTTCTGAACTGTCTCCAGTCTCTGTAGTTTTGTTTATAAAGTTGTGAAACGGTTTTTCCACCTTTAGAAAGTCCTGCTATCTTAACCAATCTTATTGCTCCTTTCTTGAATCTGTCATGATCATACAGTATTTTTTACTTGTAGTCCAGCACCTTAATATATTATCCTATGTAATTAATTTCGTACTAGATAGTAATTATTTTTTATTTAATTCTCTAGTCACTTACAAATAAGTTATATAAACTACGATTAATAAATTATTACAAAAACTATTAAGAAAACTTCTACATACAACTATTACAAAACTATTAAGAAACTGAATACTCCTATTTTTTGTTTTTAAGGAAAGTTTTTTCTTTTTTGAATTTCTTATTTTTTTCTAATATAACTAAGCAAAACTGGATAATACGACACTTATTTTCAAATTTTCACAAGACTAATAGTAAATATCCATTTAATAAAGTGATACAATGTGTTGATTTTACAAATCAACAGAAGAAGTAGGGAAATAACTTACCTATGCTTCTTTTTTTGTACATTTAATCGATTCTTCTTTACAAAAACGAACGTATGTTTGTATAATGTGGAAGAATGGAGTGTTATTTATGATGGATTATTCAAAAGAGCCAGTAAATGATTACTTTTTGATCGATATGAAAAGCTTTTACGCAAGTGTCGAATGTATAGAAAGGAATTTAGATCCATTAACGACTGAATTAGTCGTCATGAGTCGAGCGGATAATACAGGATCAGGGTTGATTTTAGCTTCTTCACCAGCTGCAAAGAAGAAGTACGGTATTTCTAATGTCAGTCGACCACGAGATCTACCGCAACCTTTTCCTAAAACGTTACATGTCGTTCCACCACGCATGAATCTCTATATTAAGCGAAATATGCAGGTAAACAATATTTTCAGAAGGTATGTAGCAGACGAAGATTTATTGATTTACTCGATCGATGAATCGATCTTAAAAGTGACCAGATCAATGAATCTTTTTACGACTGAAGGAACAAGAAGTCAACGGAGAAAGAAGCTGGCTCAAATGATCCAGGAGAATATTAAAGAAGAGCTAGGATTGCTTGCTACAGTAGGTGTCGGAGATAATCCCTTATTAGCTAAACTTGCTTTAGACAATGAAGCAAAACATAATGATGGATTCCTTGCTGAATGGACGTATCAAAATGTTCCTGATAAAGTATGGAATATTCCTGAAATGACAGACCTTTGGGGTATTGGATCTCGAATGAAAAAAAGACTCAACCAAATTGGTATCATGAGTATTAAAGACTTAGCTAATTGGAATCCATACACTATTAAGAGCCATTTAGGTGTGATTGGCTTACAGCTGTATTTTCATGCGAACGGGATCGATCGAACAGATATAGCGATCCCACCAGAACCGACAAAGGAAAAATCATATGGTAATTCACAAGTGTTACCACGAGATTATACCAGGAGAAATGAAATCGAACTGGTGGTAAAAGAAATGGCGGAACAAGTAGCTATTCGTATCAGGCAACATAACTGTAAAACAGGTTGTGTCCATTTATACATTGGCACGTCGATCTTAGAAACGAGACCAGGTTTTTCACACCAGATGAAGATCCCTATAACAGATAATACAAAGGAATTGCAGAATTACTGTCTTTTCTTGTTTGATAAGTATTATGAAGGACAAGAAGTAAGGCACGTTGGAATAACCTATAGCAAGCTTGTGTACACTGATTCGCTTCAGCTGGATTTATTTAGTGATCCACAAAAGCAAATTGACGAAGAAAATTTAGATAAAATTATTGACAAGATTCGGCAAAAATATGGTTTTACGTCGATTGTACATGCTTCTTCTATGTTAGAAGGCGCTCGTAGTATTACTAGAAGTACATTGGTTGGTGGCCATGCAGGCGGCGCAGGAGGGCTTAAAAATGATTGATTATAATGATCGTGGACGTTTAAAGTGGGCAGGTTTTTATTTATCTGATCATACTGAAAAAATTGATGCCGACAATGAACAACGAGCCAATCAAAATTTGGCAAAAGAACAAATGACGACTGAAGAGGTTGCGGAAGTATTGAACGCTGCAGTCATAAAAAATAGATCAGTATGTATTCAAAAAGAAGAACGAAACGCTGAAGGATACTATCCAGAAGATATTGTTAGCAAGATCTTAGGTAGTGATGAGCTGGGGATCTACGTTGGAAAAAACAAAGTTCACTACGACGAAATACGTCATATCGAATTTTACCAGGATAATAAATGGGGTCGATTAGAATGAACATTATCCAGCAATATGAGCTAAAGTATATAACCTTTGATCAGCTATCAGAAGAGATTTGGGGTTATGGCCAGCGTTTGATAAATGAGGTTGGTGTTGAACGCTTCTCTTTCTATGTAGAAGCTGCAGCAGGATACCATAAATACGAATACTATATTGGCTATTAAAGTGCAATAAAATTATATTTCTTTTATGTTTTACATTTTGTATCAATTCTGATAAAATTACCTATAGGTAATTAAAAAATATAAAAAAACTAGTTACAACCTTAGGACGTTGTAACTAGCTTGAAGCATACTAGAGCTAACTAAAATAGCACTAGAAAGCAATGTTAAACCCGTCCAACAAACTTGATTTAACATTGAGACCAGCTTATTCAGCTAAATATAGTTGAATAAGCTTCTTTTGTTTTAAAAAAACAAAAGGTGTACTACGAATAACGCAAGTAAAAGAAATACTATTACAACCAGTAGGCTACAAGTAAGTATTACTAAACATTGCGTAGTTAGAACCTTTGCTCTATTGTCTAAAGCCACAAAATTAGAGATCAGCTTTATGATGCTAAGAGCGAGCTGCATCCATGCGGACATAGGTTCTTTTGACACTATTAATTCTCCTTTTTAGGATAAGGGAAATTGCTAGTAGTTTTTTCATTAGCACCATCCCCCTTCATTTGATTGAGTCTAGTGCTGCTGTGATAGTTTGCTGTTTAATATGCTTACATTCTTATTATAACATAAATGAAACAAACACATGGTTAGAGGTCGTATCAATCAAAATAGTGTCTCACAAACGATTTATTACTTACTCCTGCTGACTAACGGACTGTTCTTCAGTAACTGTAACTATATGTTTGTTAAAACCACCATTACCTGTAGATAAAAACCAATATATTTACTATACTCACTATATTAAATATATTTAGTATAGTAAAAACTAGAAACAATAAAATTTGTGAATGTTGTATACCCCCAAACAATACACATATTTTGAAGGATTAGGATTAATAAAGCTAAAAATATAGTAAGTATACTAAATATATTTACTATATCTAGTATACCTACTATATTTTAATCTTTTGATCGTCTATTATATATAATCCGTTCCTCGTCGTTTAAAGTATCAACATAGGCGTCCATTGCAAGTTTGACTATTTCATACATAGGAATATCTTTTGCATAACTAAGATCCCGAATGGTTTTTAGTACGGGAGGATCTACTTGAACTGGTTTTCTTTCTTTCGCAGTGTACTTTCGTTCCCCTAACTCGACATTAATATCATCTTTAATTGAAATATCTTCAGCACCAATTTTCTTCTTATCTTTGTTCGTTGGTAATAATGCCATTTAGTTTAATCTCCTTTCCAAGAGGTAGGATATGATTGGCCATTGAGTCAGCATATTTAGGTGTATAATCAAATCCTTCAATATCACCATGTTGTTCATAGTATTCAATTCTTTCTTCTAATTCTGTAAAGATGTCTGCAAAAATAGCCCACCATCTTCGATCTACATAATCATTTAATTGGATACCATTCTCACCATACATTTCTAACCGATCCGAGCCTTTAACAATGCTTTTAAAAATGTTTGATTCACCATACTTATCAATTGTTTTTTGATAGTTTGCGTGTTGAGAGGAACGTCGCACTGAGAAAAGAACAGGCAAAATTCCAATGATTTGAAGATGAGACTCTTCAAAATTCGTGACAATCGGAACTAAAACTTTATTAATAAAATCTTCTGTTCCTTCCATTGCGTACCGTTTTAATTCTTGCATTGCAATAATATAATCTGCAGCAGTTAAGAATGCACGAACCACATTATCTGTTGATGGTGGGCAGTCGATAAAGATATAATCGAAATTTTTTCTCAATTCTTCTAAAGGTTTAATGAAGGCCAATGATCTCTTACGACGATCAGGATATTTTTCGGACAAGTATTCATTAAGTTCTTCAGATCCAGGAGAGCCAGCCATAATATATAAATGTGGACTTACTTGAGTAATACCTGAAACCCAGTCCCCTTTTTTGATTGCTGCAGACATGGATCGATCAAAGCTAGTAATTTGATACGTTGATCCAATGTTGGAAGTAGTATTTCTTTGTTGGTCATAATCAATTAGCAACACGTCTTTTTCAAAAAGTTGACTAGAAACAATCGCTAATAAATCATTGTCTGTAGTCTTACCAATGCCGCCTTTTCTACCTGTAAGCATTACAACTTTTCCTAGTTTATCTGATGTTTTAAATGCAGTCCGTAAGTTTTCCATAGTTCCCTCCAATTTCCTATACTAAATATATTTAGTATACTTCATATACTTAATATATTCGATATATCTAATATACTCCAAATTGATAAGAATTCAGACTTTATAAGGAATATAGTGGATATACTAAATATATTTGCTATATTCAGTATATCAGATATATTCAAAATGTCAAAATATATTTGTGCGTTTTGCGTTGACAATTTAGAGTGAAAAGAGGTAAACTTAATTCTATAGAAACCACAGATAATTCACTATTTACAAAGTAGCAAAAGCAGTGGTACTCTTTAAACAGAAAAATTACATAAAAAAAAGAGACGGAAATAATTGATTTTAGCAGAATCAATTATTTCTGAATCACATGGTTAGGACATGTGTTCACGCTCGTCTCAAGAATATGTAAGTAGCTACCAACTACTTATATTAAAAGTTGATCGGATACCTTTTCCGATTGCCTTTATTCTACCAAAAAAAGGCGAGCAACTCAACAGAAGAACGTTTATTTAGTGTACTTAAATTAAATATTCTTAAACACTGAAGAGAGAACACATACTATGGCTGAGATTAAAGCTAAACTGTGTTCTCTTTTTGTTTGAGAAAGGACGTTACAATCGATGTTGAGCGAAATTTATTCAGCTATTCTTAAAAACGGCTTACGTACATACAAATATCGAAACAGCACCATGAAACCTGCAGGTCATATTGATTCCAGTAGGAGTGGTGCTATCTTTGCGTACCGTAGCAAGCAATTAATGAATGTTGGGCGTGGTATGGTCATTACTTCGGAAGAAGCTATTTTAGAGAACGAAAAGAAACTAACGCATTGGACACCTAATACCTATCGCTTTGGTACTTATGCGGATGATTATCGAACAGTGGTTAAAGGTCATTCTGAGAAAAACTTAAGTCAAATCAACACATTTGTAGTTGATATCGATTCAAAAGAGAACCATCAAGGCGAAATTATTTTAGCCTGTTTAGATCAAGTGGGCTACATGCCAACGCTAATTTTAGAATCAGATCATGGTTATCAAGTTTATTTTGTACTAAAGACACCAGGCTATGTCACAAAGAAAAGCAATTTCAAGGTGATCGATGTAGCAAAAAAAATTTCAAAAACAATTCGTCTACAGTTGGCTGAAAAATTGTCCGGAGTGGATCTAGGATGTAACCACTTCGGAATTGCTCGATTCCCACAAGAAAATAATATTGTTTTTAAAGAAATGAACTATCAGTATTCTTTTGCTGACTGGATTCAATGGTCGATGAAGCTTGAATCAGATCAAAAAACAAAAGAAGATCGAGAACGAAAACTAATTGTCTTTCCTGAGAAAAAAGAAATTCGTCAAGTAGATGAACCGTGGTTCGATATGTTACTTCATAAAGCAAACATCGTCGGCGGAGAAGGACGTCTTGGTCGAAATAATGTGATTTTCACGCTTTCTTTAGCTTATTACTCTTCAGGTTATGCATTGGATACTTGCGAATACAATATGTTCACATTCAACGAACGGTTACAGGAACCGCTATCTGAAGCAGAATTAGTAAAGATTGTACGTAGTGCTTATTCTGGTAATTATCAAGCAGCAAGCAGAGAATTCATTATTGAATTGTGCCAGCAATGGGTTTCACCAACCTTAAAAAATAATGATCTGTTCATTCAACGACGTGGCTGGTGGAAATTTAAAAAGCCACGAGATCAAAGAAAATATAGTCATAAAAATGAATGGAAAGAAGATCTATTGGCTTATCTAAGCGAAAAAAGTCTTGCTAGTGAGCCTTATTTGAACCTGTCAAAAAAAGAATTGGCTTCACAACTAACGATGCCCAAGCGAACACTTGATAAGATCTTAAATGAGTTACGAGAGGAGAATAAAGTCTTCTACAAGGTAACACGAGGAAGAAATGGCGGAATGATCATTGCTTCAGTCAAAACGTTGTTCGCGAGGGTTATTCAACTAAGTAAAGAAAAGAGACTAGATTATTCAACAAGGATCACAGAGGTATTTGGACTCAACGAGAGCTTAGTAGAAGAGACATTTAGACAATTATCAACCCCCTTGAACCCTCTTAAAGAAGTGAATCTTTTTGAAGTAGATACAGGTTGAAAAATAAAAGGTGCAAATTGCCTTATACAATATATCTATGATACTTCTGTAGGTGTTGCTCCCTTTGCCTAGCTACGTGTAGGTGGTATACTTATAACTGCGTATGCAGTCTTATGTATCATGGAGGAAGTTGTATGTCGTTAAAAAATTATGTCTATTCACATCCTGTTAATGTGTTTATCATTGGTCGTTTGGGATTATCTGTGGAAGTGTTCTGTGAGCTTTATGGTTTTAAGCAGGGGACTTTGTCTTCTTGGGTTACCAGGGAAAAAACAGTTGCTTCTTTGCCGATTGAGTTTCTTCATGGGTTGTCCTTAGCTTCTGGGGAGACTATGGATCAGGTATATGATTGTTTGTGTGTGTTAGAGCAGGAGTATATTGAGTATAAAATAGCTAACGAGTTAAGAAAAAGGAAGAAGTATATCCAGTAGTAGTTTTTATTTACTTAAAAAATTGGTTCATTGAGCAACCTATCGCTGCTAAAGTAGCAAAGGAAAACGTTAAAGGAAAGAATTTAGGGAAGAAATCGAAATGAAATCGGACGACTGGATTGAACACACCTGGCTTCCTCTGAAAAGAAATAGCAAACGAAAGAAATTTTGGGTATTGCAATTATGGCCATTAGGAAAACTTTGTAGTTACGGGGCACGACTTATTCTTGATTTAACCGTTTACTCGATTGGAGTATTTGGAACGGCTTATTACTTGATAAATGATCCCAATAGGATTGCAGCATCAGACATTTTTACAGTGCTAATGACGTTGATTTTTGTCATGCTATTGTCTATTTTTACTCAATTAGTCATGCAATTTACCAGGCAAAAATTAACAGCAGGAAAACTTTTCAAAAGCCTATTCGATTTAATTGTTGTAAATGCAATTCTAGCGACTTTAATAAAACAAATTGAACAATCTGGAAGAACAACAAAAGGAGTGAAGGATTTTTTATTGACGTTTATTCACTTTGTAAATGGACACATGTATTTGTTTGAAGTGGGTATTATTCTCTTTTTTGTCGGGTATGTATCCACGAAACTTATTAAACGTTCAATTGAAAAAGAAATTGAAATTGACCTGATTCCGACACTTCTTGGTTATGAGTACAATGTTGATTTTGGAAGATATGACGAATTGATCAATACGGATATCGTTCACACGAGTATCCATGAATCTACTGTTAAGGGCATCAGATCTATTTTAAAAAATGGCCAGGAAATGAAAGCAATAGATCGAAGAAAAGAGATCTACAATTTTTATGAAGTCGAAGCAAGCCTACGATATGGCATCGGAAAATTGTGGTTAGATGGAAGTAATATTCGTCAAAACAAACCATACATTTTTTGGAACAGTAGTGATTTAGAACTTCCAATGAAAGATAAATAATTATGGAGAATCGTTTGAAAATGATTCCTCTATACAGGATTGTGCTTATAGTTGGCATGGAGTTAAAAACCTTAAAGAAGGAGCAGTTATTCAAAGTGAAAGAACGTCATAATCAGTTACTATGTAGTAAAACGGGTACGATGAACATTGAATACCGAACAGAATATTTAGAATTAACGAATCAAACTGATTTTTTGTTGATTCGAAAGCAACAAGAGCAAGAAAAAAATTAATGGCTACTTATAGCCAATTGATTGATGAATGGGAACAATTCAAGGAATCTAAAATTCCAGAACGTCTCTAAAAGCCTTTATTTGTAAAGAGCATAAGGAAACGTGGGAACACTTTTTAAAAAAAGTGTTCCAATAGGCTGTGCCTATTACGTTTCTCAAAAATAAATGTGGGAACAAAATATTTAAAAATAGGATAGTGAAAGGATAGTGA
>NZ_JAPRGK010000031.1:0-11818 GCF_035726465.1 Enterococcus sp. E4-150
AAAAATTTCTAAACAGAAGCCATAAAGGTTTTCAACAGGTAACCGATACATTAGTTTCAATGTTTACTGAGTAACTAATTATTTTGCAGGAGGACAATTTATTTACACAAAATTATTGACGCTCCCTATATATTGAGGAATTAATATACACAGGAATTTAATGTTAAGAACTATAAATCATATCTATATTTAAAATTATTAATTGGATAGGCTACAATTAACTAGACAGAAAAATTAAGGTGTGTAGACTAGAAGAAAACATACCAGGAGGAATTTTTATGTCTAAGAGAACACGAAGAACTTTTTCACAAGAATTCAAGCAACAAATCGTCAATCTTTACTTAGCTGGAAAGCCACGTGTAGAAATCATTCGAGAATATGAACTAACGGCTTCAGCATTTGACAAATGGGTAAAGCAATCTAAAACGAGTGGTTCATTCAAAGAAAAAGATAATCTTACGCCTGAACAAAAAGAATTGTTAGAACTACGTAAAAGAAACCAGCAATTAGAAATGGAAAATGATATTTTAAAGCAAGCAGCGCTGATATTCGGACGAAGAGACAAGTAATCGATGCGAATAAGCATCTTTACCCTATATCAGCGATGTGCAGAATATTAGGTCTATCACGTCAGTCCTATTATTATCAATCAAAACCAAAGAAAGACGAATCAGAACTTGAAGAAGTAGTCGCTGAAGAATTTATCCGCAGCCGAAAGGCCTACGGCTCAAGAAAAATAAAAAAAGCCTTATCAAAACGAGGCATTCAGATCAGCCGACGAAAAATTAGTAGAATCATGAAAAATAGAGGATTAAAATCGAGCTATACTGTTGCTTATTTTAAAGTACATCATTCTACTTGCAATGAAGCCAAAACGACAAACGTATTGAATCGTAAATTCTTAAGAGACAACCCATTAGAAGCGATCGTAACAGACTTGACTTATGTACGAGTCGGGAAAAAATGGAATTATGTCTGTTTCATTTTGGATCTGTTCAATCGAGAAATTCTCGGCTATTCTTGTGGAGAACATAAAGATGCCGTTCTAGTAAAAAAAGCATTTAGCCGTATCAAACAACCTCTGACAGAGGTTGAGATTTTTCATACTGATCGTGGAAAAGAGTTTGATAACCAAGCTATTGATGAATTATTAACAACTTTTGACATCAATCGATCATTGAGTCATAAAGGCTGTCCTTTTGATAATGCCGTAGCTGAATCAACTTATAAGTCGTTGAAAGTAGAATTTGTCTATCAATACACATTTGAAACCTTACAACAATTGGATTTGGAGTTATTTGACTATGTCAATTGGTGGAACCACCTTCGGTTGCACGGTACACTTGGCTACGAGACACCGGTTGGTTACCGTAACCAGAGATTGGCGCAGCGAATCCTTGATAATGAGCTCGGATGTGCTAACGCTAGCGAGGCAGTCTAACTTTAACTGTTAGCTCCTGCCGAACATCGTCACATCCGAGGAGGCTCATTGTCAAGGACAATCGGAATAGCATACGGAAAGAAGTTCTGCACCTTATAAAATTTGTCAAAAAAACTGTTGCCATTCCAAATACTTTCTACTATTTTTAGCTCCACTATAGAGCTAATCGATTCTAAATGACCTTAGAATCATCATATGAACACTAAATACTGTACTATTTTCCAGATTCTCTATAAATTCTTTCACTCAACTTAAATTAATACCCAAAATTTCTTCTTTGCTAGAACAATATATAATTATACTTCTATTAACCATATGAGTGGAATTACTCACTTCTTTCAAAAGTTGTTTATTAAGTTATCTGAAATTTTTGTTCATTTATGTATCTTTATTTTGAAAAAAAGTAATCTTTAGATAAACTTGTTAGATAAAAAAAAAACTGCTCTAACGAGCAGTCCTAAAAATGGAAATATGGCTAGATAATACTCAATCATATAACACACAAAAAAGATGAAATATGATACAAAAAAGTGTATCAAAAACCTTGCAAAATAACAAGTCTATAGAAAATATGTTCAAAATCCACAAAAACAATTCATTAAGATTAATCATCACAATTCTTTTACTTATATCTGTTGGTATAGACACTATTTAGCAGCATGTACAATTATGTGGAAATTTATCACACTATATTACTACCTAGTTTCAATTGGCATCATATCTCTATTTTCCACACTTAAAATAAATTACTTTACTTCTTGTATTTGAAACGCTACAAATAGTCTTATTGTTTCTCTAAGTATTTTATTAAATATTTTTTCTTTACTTGTTTCACATATCCTGCCTCTTTACTAAATGTTCAATTTGAGTTTACCCTAAATAGACACTGGCATAACATTGAAAAATCTGGTTTTCTAATGTATGATTAGGGTGTATTTTAAAAAGTTGCAGAAAGTAGGTAAACATTTTGAAAGTTGCATACATACGTGTCTCATCGATCGATCAAAATGAACAACGGCAAATTGAAGAAATGAAAAAGTTCGGTGCAGAAAAAATTTTTATTGAGAAACAATCTGGAGCAACGATTACTCATCGACCAATTTTCCAGGAAGCTTTAGAATTTGTCCGAGAACAAGATATTTTTATCGTGGAAGCCATCGACCGACTTGGAAGAAATTATGATGAGATTATTGAATCGGTCAATTACCTTAAAAAGAAAAATGTGCAGCTAATCATCACTAGTTTACCAATCATGGCTGAAGCAATTGGAAATCCTCTCCTGGATAAATTCATCAAAGACTTAATCATTCAAATCTTGGCTATGATTGCCGAACAGGAACGTACAGAATCTAAACGACGCCAGGCACAAGGGATTAAGATTGCTAAGGCTAATGGTGTTTACAAAGGACGTCCTAAACTCTATAGTGCGGACGCAAAAGATCCACAACGTCGCCTTGTTTATAAAAACATCGTTGAGGATCTTGAGAATGGGATTGCTATTTCAAAAATTTCCAAAGAGTACAATGTTACGAGACAAACAATCTACCGTATAAAAAAAGAAATCTGAATCTATCTTCTAGATATTCAGGGCTAGTAATCACATTAGTTGTCACTAACCCATACATTTAGAGTCACAACAAATAAAAAAACCAAACCTATACGCAGTAGGTTTGGCTTTCGTGATATTTGTAAGTAATAATCTATTTTCACAAATAAACAATATAAAGAATATAAGGTAAATCGGAAAGCTGATTATAGAAAAAAGAAAATTCAATTCTTTGAAATATCAAAGTAAATATGATATTCTCTTATTAGATATAGGAATGATATTTCGCTATATCGAGCCTCGCGGATGTACTCTGGCGAGTTTTTTTATTTAAAGGTTGATTTTTCTTTTTAGTTTGCTATAATAATTTTAGATACAGGAATGATATTTCGCTGTATCGAGCCTCGCGGATGATATCTGGCGAGTTTTTTTTTGCTTTCTTTCAATAGTTTAAATAATTAATTGTTTTATAACGTAATTTTTTATCTAAAATGGACTTAAAATCTATAATTTCTTCATCTGGAAACTTCAAATTGATAAAATCACCAGATTTCAAATCACTTTCATCAGAAACTAACCCCATTTTTTTATATTCTTCAAATCGTGTTTCTCCAGATATCATAGAACACAACATGTCAACTAGTTCCAAGCCACAATGGTTAGGTATTAAATCATGGCCTACTTCTTCTTTTCTAATAAATCTTATTTCATCTAATATTTCTACCGCATGTTTTTCTCTGACATTATCACTACCAACAGTAATCGTATGATTATATGCTCTTTTTAAATCTGTACGAGCATCAAACTCTTTTCCGTCAGCATCGAATCTTAACTTGGTGTATATTTTTTTGGGTAATTCTTCATCTAAATATAACCCATTAGGAATCTCTTTCCCTACAATTTCTTGCTTCAATAAAGATAACAGCAATGAATCTAAATGTTTTCTCATACTCACATAAGGTACTGCATTTAATAATCTAGGCGCAACATTTCTACTTAGTTTTTTTAAAGAACTTTTATCTATTTTATCTATTTTGTTTCTTCTTACTAAATACTGCTTTTTCTCCCATATAAAATCTGTATGAACAATAAAAAACTTTGCTTCATCTAACATAGCCTTAAGTTCTCTAAAAAAATCTTTCAATTTTTCAACGGAAAATTCTCCATCAATTAGAAAATTTGAATAACCAATATTCTCAGGGGTTCTCGCTTCAGGATTAATTAATTTCTTATATTCAACAAAATGCATGGCCTTTTTACCATCCATGTTGTACTTTTTCCTAAATTCTGACCATTTTATTTCAAAGTCACTTTGATAGTATTCTTTTTCAAACGTTAGACTAGTAATAGAATATTCTTGCATATCAAAATCAGCATTTTCTTTTTTCAAAAGATCTGTTAAAAAATTTCTTTTACATTCATCAAGATACGTATAATATAAGGGGTTCTGTTGCAAAGTTTTAAATCTACTATCAAATAAGGTAGAATAATAGAAAAAGATAGCAGGAGGAATGACGATGAATCATTTTAAAGGAAAGCAATTTCAGCAGGATGTGATTATTGTAGCCGTGGGCTACTATCTTCGTTATAACCTTAGCTATCGTGAAGTTCAAGAAATCTTATATGATCGTGGCATTAACGTTTCTCATACAACGATTTATCGTTGGGTGCAAGAATATGGCAAACTACTCTATCAAATTTGGAAAAAGAAAAATAAAAAATCCTTTTATTCATGGAAAATGGATGAAACGTACATCAAAATTAAAGGAAAATGGCATTATTTGTATCGAGCCATCGGTGCAGATGGTTTAACCTTGGATATTTGGTTACGTAAAAAACGGGACACACAAGCAGCCTATGCTTTTCTTAAGCGGTTAGTGAAGCAGTTTGATGAACCGAAGGTTGTAGTCACAGATAAAGCCCCCTCTATTACAAGTGCCTTTAAGAAACTAAAAGAATACGGCTTTTATCAAGGGACAGAACATCGTACCATTAAATACCTGAATAATTTGATTGAACAAGACCATCGTCCAGTAAAGAGACGCAATAAATTCTATCGAAGTTTACGCACTGCCTCTACCACGATTAAAGGCATGGAAGCCATTCGAGGATTATATAAGAAAACCCGAAAAGAAGGCACTCTCTTCGGGTTTTCGGTCTGTACTGAAATCAAGGTATTATTGGGAATCCCAGCTTAAATCATAGATACCGTAAGGGATTTTATTCTTTATTTAAAACTTTGCAACAGAACCCATTAAAAACGTTGAAACATTGGAAGAATTGAAAAAAGCCTACAAAAAGTTAGCTTTGAAGTTACACCCCGATTGTGGAGGGAATGAAGAAGAAATGAAAACTTTGAACAATGAATATGACGAACTGTTTAGCAAACTTAAAAACACTCATAAGAATAAAGACGGTGAAACTTACACCAAAGAAACAACAGAAACACCCGAACAGTTTAAGGATATTATTAATAAATTGTTCAATCTAAAAATGGACGGCGTAGCAATCGAAGTAGTAGGAACATTTATATGACTAACAGGTAATACAAAACCATATAAAGAAGATATAAAAGCCCTAGAATTCCGATATTCACCTAAAAAATATGCTTGGTATAAAGCCCCTAAAGATTACAAAAAAAGAAGCCGACTACGATCAATCTGTGAGAAGCGGCTGTCTCTGAGACAATTGCATCACATTTTAGTTGTGAATATGTATCTCAAATACACCTAGCAGATGAATCGATTCTGATTTGTATGCATACATTTTATTTTTTTGTGGATTCGGCGAGTATTTCTTCTTTTGTTGTTCGTAAAACTATTGTCTCGGAGCGATTCCTTTTACCAACAGCTCAGTCCATTCCGCTGTATAAGGCAGGATTTTCTCATAAATCTGCGGATTAGAGATGCCTTCGATCATGGCTTGAAAATACAACATCAAAAATTCATCTGAATATTTTAAATCGACTTTTCCTTCTTTACGCCCGCGATGGAATAAATCCAACATAATGCCAAAACTTTGCTTTGTATAAGCTTCCATCATTCGGGTAAAGCCGCTGTCTTCTTTTTTAGTGTAATAGCTCATTAAATCTAGGTAAAATTGTTTATTGATTTTTTCGAGGTAATCGATTTTATTTTGACTCATGGCGATCAAAGTTTCTTCAAATGATGCATTTTTCTCCATGATTTTTTTAGCTTTTTCCCCCATTTCATCCATTGACCGGATAAAGACTTCATGAATGAGCTTTTCTTTGCTGCCAAAATATTTAAAAATAGAAGTTTTTCCTACATTGGCCTTTTTGGCTACGGCATCGATCGTTAAATTCTCGATTCCCGTATCTGTATTCATCAGATCAAAAGCAGCTCGTAAAACTTTTTTCTTTTTTTCTTCTGTTCTTCGTTCAAAACCATCCATTAAAAATACCTACTTTCTATAAAAAAGAACTTTTTGTTTATCATAGTTCAAAAATAGCTTCGTATATATTATATAGGAAATAATACGAACTAACAATGGAATCATAGGTTTAAATTTAAAATTATTTTTATTGACTGTTAAAATAAAAAAGAATATTATTGGAGCTGTAAAAGAACTTTGGTTTGAAACAAAGTATAAAGGGGTATTTTATGAACGATACGTATTGTATTGGTTCATAAAAAAGGTGCGTTTTGTTCAGACTGGAAAGCTCGTTATAAAATCATGTCAAAAGAAAAGGGAGTTATGTACCATGACAGAAATTGTAAAAGTACAAGGCTTGCAAAAAAAATTTGGTAAATTCCAGGCGTTGAAAGATGTCTCATTCACAGTAAACGCCGGTGAAGTTGTTGGTTTTATCGGACCAAATGGAGCAGGAAAGTCAACGACGATTCGTACACTGCTAGGAATCATCAACCGAGACGAAGGAGATGTCCAAATATTCGGAAAAGATGTTTGGAAAGATAGTCTAGAAATCCATAAACGAATTTCGTATGTTCCTGGGGATGTTGCTCTTTGGGGCAGCCTGACTGGTGGAGAGATCATTGATCTATTTATCAAACTTCATGGCGGCGGGAGCAAAGCAAAGCGTGATTATTTAATCAAACGATTTGAACTTGATCCAAAGAAAAAAGCCAAAGGTTACTCTAAAGGAAATCGTCAAAAAGTCGGTTTGATTGCTGCACTTTCAGTTGAATCTGATCTGTATATTTTAGATGAACCGACTTCAGGACTAGATCCATTGATGGAAGCAGTATTCCAAGAAGAAGTAGAAAAAATCAAAAATGATGGCAAAGCGATTCTATTATCTTCACATATTTTAAGTGAAGTTGAACGATTAGCAGATAAAGTAGCAATCATTCGACGTGGAGAAGTAGTTGAAACAGGTACATTAGATGAATTGCGTCATTTGACTCGCTCAACAGTTACATTGGTGACAAAAGGCGATATTGAGAAACTTGCGACGCTCTCTGGCGTGCATGATTTTGTTCAAAAAGACGGCAAAGCAACTTTTTCTGCTGACAATGAAGCGATGAATACGATTCTGACCGAGGCAACCAAATTAGGTGTGATAAAAATCGAATCTGTACCGCCAACGCTCGAAGATTTATTCATGCGTCACTACGAAGGCTGATTGTCGGAACGGAGGAAAAGAAAATGAATGAAAAATTTGCGCGTTGGAACGTATTGTTCATTCAATACGTGAAACGCGATTGGAAAAAAATAATTGTTTGGGTTTTAGGTTTGGGTTTGTTCTCAGGAGCATATGTACCAGCATTTGAAGAGATTGCTAAAGGACAAGGTCTTTTAGGGATGTTTGAAACGATGCAAAATCCAGCGATGATCTCGATGGTTGGACCTACACCAATCAAAATAGGTACGGATTATACTTTAGGAGCGATGTATGCTCAAGAGATGTTGCTGTTTTGCGGATTGTTCGCAATGATTATCTCAGCACTTCATGTGGTGAGCCACACGCGAAAAGAAGAAGAATTAGGTTTGACTGAATTGGTTCGCTCATTTCGAGTAGGACGACAAGCCAATTCATTAGCTGTTATCAGTGAGATGCTGTTGATCAATCTTTTATTAGGTCTTTTAATCGGCGGACTCATGATGAGTTTTGGTGTAAAAACGATTGATGCCGAAGGAGCTTTCTTGTTCGGAGGATCAATTGCATTGGCGGGAATTATCGGTGGTGTATTGGCACTTGTGATGTCGCAGATTATGGCGACTTCTACTGGAGCAACCGGCTCGACATTAAGTCTTATAGGACTTTTGTATATCGTGCGCGCTGGAACAGATGTGTCTAATCTTGATCTATCAATGTTCAATCCAATGGGATGGATTTACTTGACCTATCCTTTCACAAAAAATAACTGGCTACCATTATTATTTGCTTTGATTTTTAGTCTTGTTTTTACCGTACTTGCGTTTGTGTTGGAAGAACATCGCGACATGGGCGCAGGTTATCTTCCTGAACGAGAAGGACGTGCGACGGCGAAGAAATCACTACTTTCTGTACCTGGTTTGTTTTTCAAGATTAATAAAGGAGTAATGATTGGTTGGCTGATCGCATTTGTGGTTATGGGAGCTGCGTATGGCTCCATTTATGGAGACATGCAAGTCTTTCTTGGCGGAAATGAACTGATGAAACAAATGTTCACTCAATCTGGCGTTTCCATTGAAGAATCCTTTACGGCAACGATCATGATGGTAATGATTGGATTAGTCACAATCTTGCCAATCGCGGTGGTCAATAAATTATTTGCAGAAGAAACAAGACTGCATCTGAGTCAACTGTATGTAACGAAGATTACGCGAGGCCAATTATATTGGACAACGATATTTTTAGCTATTTTTGCTGGAGTCGTAGGCATTGGCTTAGCATCAGCGGGATTAGGTGGAACGGCGATTTCTGCGATGAAAAATGAATCGACTATGGATCTGACCGATTTCTTAGCTGCTGGATACAATTTTCTCCCTTCCATCTTATTTTATATTGGTTTGGCTGCTTTAGCGTTAGGCTGGTTGCCAAAATTTGGAAAAGTAATCTATGCTTATCTAGGCTATTCCTTTGCTTTGAATTATTTCGGCGGAATCTTAGATTTGCCGGATTGGTTCTCAAAAACGGCGATTCAAAGTTGGATTCCACGCTTACCGATGGAAGAATTTGATGGAACGATTTTTGCAGTAATTACTGTTATCAGTATCGTCTTCTTATTTGTCGGCTATTTAGGATACAAACGCCGTGATATGGTAGAAGGCGCTTAAAAATTGAATTTCTAAAAAACCGTTCAGATTTACGAAAGTCGATTTGAGCGGTTTTTTTATGGCTTCAATTGTCAAATTAAGTGCAACGATTCATTAAAAAATACTTCATAAGGGGTTTTCCAATTTAGACATTTCCGTGGTCGCGTGTTTAACAGAATTAGGCAGAAGTCGCCCATCCTCTATAGGTGGGTGATGAATGCCGTTCGGTATGAGGGTTACCGTTGGTAACTCGAAGACCGACAACTAAGGCGTATTGCCTTTTTATTTTGTCCCATGTTACAATCAGTCTATACAAGAAATGAGTTGATATAACATGGAATTAGATACAAATAATCATTCAGTATTTCTTCTTTATTACCACCTTGTTTTAGTAACGAAATATCGTAGACAAGTGATTGATGATGAAATATCTGATTATGCCAAAACTACTTTTGAAAGAATTTCAGAATCGTATCACATTACTTTAGTGGAGTGGAATCATGATAAAGACCACGTTCATATTATGTTCAAATCTCAACCTAAAACAGAATTGACAAAATTCATCAATGCCTATAAAAGTGCCAGCTCAAGATTGATAAAACGTGACTTTCCAAGAGTCAAACAATTTCTTTGGAAAGAAATGTTCTGGTCTAAAAGCTTTTGTCTTCTGACAACTGGTGGCGCACCAATTGATGTGATTAAGAAGTATATCCAAAATCAAGGAAACAATCATAAATAGAAAGTAGGTGAACTTTATGGAACAACTAAAAGCATACAAATTCAGAATCTATCCAACAGAGGAACAAGAAATCTTCTTTGCCAAATCTTTTGGTTGTGTCCGTAAGGTCTACAATCTAATGCTTGATGACCGAAAAAAGGCGTATGAAGAAGTTAAAAATGATTCTTCTAAAAAAATGACTTTTCCGACACCAGCTAAATACAAGAAAGAATTTCCGTTTTTGAAAGAAATTGATAGCCTTGCTTTAGCCAATGCCCAACTTAATTTAGATAAAGCATACAAGAATTTTTTTCGGGATAAATCCGTTGGATTTCCACGTTTCAAAAGTAAGAAAAATCCTGTTCAGAGTTATACAACGAATAATCAAAATGGTACAGTTGCTTTGATTGATAGTAAATTCATCAAAGTTCCTAAATTGAAGTCATTAGTAAGAATTAAGCTTCATAGACAACCAAAAGGGATTATCAAATCTGCTACAATATCACGTCATTCTAGCGGTAAATACTATATTTCTTTGTTGTGTAAAGAAGAAATTATCGAATTACCTAAAACTAATTCCACAATTGGTATTGACTTAGGTATTATGGACTTTGCGATTCTTTCTGATGGACAAAAAATTGATAATAATAAATTCACGTCCAAAATGGAAAAGAAACTAAAGCGTGAACAACGCAAATTGTCTAGGCGTGCTTTATTGGCTAAAAATAAAGGTACCAATCTATTTGAAGCTAAAAATTATCAAAAACAAAAACGCAAAGTAGCTAGATTGCATGAAAAAGTAATGAATCAACGTACTGATTTTCTGAATAAGTTGAGTACAGAAATGATCAAAAATCACGATATTATCTGTATTGAAGACTTAAACACAAAAGGTATGTTGCGAAATCATAAATTAGCTAAAAGTATTTCTGATGTTTCTTGGTCAAAGTTTGTGACTAAATTACAATACAAGGCTGACTGGTATGGACGAAAAATCATCAAAGTAGATAAATGGTTTCCGTCTAGTCAGATTTGTTCAGAGTGCGGACATAAAGATGGCAAGAAATCTCTTGAAATTCGAGAATGGACTTGTCCTGTTTGTCATACTCATCATGATCGTGATATCAATGCTAGTATCAATATTCTGACCGAAGGTCTAAGACTACATTCTATGGGATTGGCTTAGATCCAATCATCAAGAACCGTAGGAACTACGGGGATAGCTTGGTAAATAAGAGACACCGCTGTTAGTAAAGAAATACGCTATCAAGTATGCTCTATTCCCAAGAAGCTCCCACTTCAAGCGTTAAGAACCGTCAGGTTTAGCTAAGTGGTGAGTAGTTCACTTTATTCGCCCATTCTTGAATTTGACTATTGAAAATACCTGAAATATCTTCACCTTTGGGTGAATATTCTCGTAATAAACCATTAGTATTTTCGTTTGTACAACGTTGCCATGGGGCATGTGGATCTGGAAAATACACTTTAGTGCCATTTAATTCTAGCGTTATTCGACTATGTTGGGAGAATTCTTTTCCTCTATCGGGTGTAACGGTTTTACATTTATCTTCTCCTACATTTCTTATTAGATTGATGGTTCTGTTGCAAAGTTTTAAATCTACTATCAAATAAGGTAGAATAATAGAAAAAGATAGCAGGAGGAATGACGATGAATCCTTTTAAAGGAAAGCAATTTCAGCAGGATGTGATTATTGTAGCCGTGGGCTACTATCTTCGTTATAACCTTAGCTATCGTGAAGTTCAAGAAATCTTATATGATCGTGGCATTAACGTTTCTCATACGACGATTTATCGTTGGGTGCAAGAATATGGCAAACTACTCTATCAAATTTGGAAAAAGAAAAATAAAAAATCCTTTTATTCATGGAAA
>NZ_JAPRGK010000032.1:0-7881 GCF_035726465.1 Enterococcus sp. E4-150
AGTGTAAAATGTACTTGGGTCATGTAACGTCCTCCTGGGTATGTTTTTGTGGTTAAAAACATTGTACCGTAAAAGGGCTGTTACATGGCCTTTTATCTTTTACACAATTATATGGACTTTATCAATAAAGAACTTATTTTCAAAAACTTAGATAAAGAAATAGGGTTGGAAAATTATTATACAAAAACAGCATTGAAACATATCAAGGAAGAATTTGAAAGAATGAATCAACACACACCTTTTCAATATCCGATAGACTTCTTTTTCTTAGCTCAATACACTGGACATTATTGGGGAGAAGTAAAGACTGAAGACAATGGTTACGTGAATGCTTATATTGATAGAAATACTATAGTTTTTGATGGTCAAAGTTGGAAGATAAATCGCATAGATTCTGAAGGAGAGAACGTTGCTAAAATAGAAGTTACAAACGATAATATTCGTCCAACAAACAATTCGTATACATTTGACTCTTCTATCTTAGAGAGTCAAATAAAAAACAAAGAAAGTGATCCAATAGCTGAATCATTACAATTAAATGATCACAAGTACCAAAATATGTCTGTCATTTTCAGCAATCCTGCAATTAATTCGTTACTGTTATCTAATATGAGTGGAAAACCTGCTTTGGTTGTAACTTTAAATAAAGAAGATTCAATTTGGAAAATCAACACAGTAGAGTATGGATATTAATTTTGACAGGTGAATATTATGAATAAAGTAGCGTACGAACAGAAAGAAAAAGACGTTTTAAAACTACCATATTCCACAAGGTACCAGGCATTGAAGCAAGAGAAAATTCGGTTGAAAAAAATCGAGATTGCCGTTCCTGTAGTTATCAGGACAAAATAAAAAAAGACTACAACCAAATAAATGCTTCGTAGAAAGTATAAAATTTGCACGAGATGTCAAAGAAGCTATTTATTGCATTGGCCAATTTCAAAAAAGTGAATTTTTTCATGCTTGGATAGAATTTAAGGATCAGGACTATTGTTTTGATGGCACATTTCAAGCCTTCTATCCAAAAGAAAAATATTATGAATATCGAGGACTAAAAAAGCTTTATACGAAGTCTTCTGCAGAAATAACGGAATTGGCGAATAAGTATGAAATGCATGGATTGTATCCTGAAGACTGGCAAAAATTAAAAAGTCTACTTGTTAGTAGTTCGTCATGAAAGTTATAAAACCCGAACAACTTTTAAAAAGGAAGTTCGGGTTTTTTTATAGTGAATCAAGTAGCTTTGGTCTGTATTTATTGATATATGAAGACTCTAACGCATTTAAAATCTGATAAGTGGTTAGTTATCCGTTTAAACTGCTTGTAATAACAATTTGAATCTTTTTTTGTTCATTTAAACATTCCTTCTTTACAAACGGGAACATATGTTTGTATAATTGTAACGAATGGAGTGTTATTTATGATGGATTATTCAAAAGAGCCAGTAAATGATTACTTTTTGATCGATATGAAAAGCTTTTACGCAAGTGTCGAATGTATAGAAAGGAATTTAGATCCATTAACGACTGAATTAGTCGTCATGAGTCGAGCGGATAATACAGGATCAGGGTTGATTTTAGCTTCTTCACCAGCTGCAAAGAAAAAATATGGGATCTCTAATGTCAGTAGGCCAAGAGATCTACCTCAGCCATTTCCTAAAACGTTACATGTCGTCTCACCACGCATGAATCTCTATATTAAGCGAAACATGCAGGTAAACAATATATTTAGAAAATATGTAGCAGACGAAGATTTATTGATCTATTCGATCGATGAATCGATCTTAAAAGTGACCAGATCACTGAACCTTTTTACGACTGAAGGAACACGAAGTCAACGGAGAAAGAAGCTGGCTCAAATGATCCAGGAGAATATTAAAGAAGAGCTAGGATTGATTGCTACGGTAGGCGTCGGCGATAATCCCCTTTTGGCTAAACTAGCCTTAGACAATGAAGCAAAGCATAATGAAGGATTTGTTGCGGAATGGACGTACGAAAACGTTCCTGAAAAAGTATGGAATATTCCTGAAATGACGGATTTTTGGGGTATTGGCTCTCGAATGAAGAAAAGACTCAATCAGATGGGGATTATGAGCATTAGAGATCTTGCTAACTGGAATCCTTATACGATTAAGAATAGACTAGGTGTGATTGGCTTACAGCTGTACTTCCATGCTAATGGGATCGATCGAACAGATATAGCAATCCCACCAGAACCGACAAAAGAAAAGTCCTATGGTAATTCACAAGTGTTGCCACGTGATTATACTAGAAGAAATGAAATCGAGCTGGTTGTAAAAGAAATGGCGGAACAAGTAGCCATTCGTATCAGACAGCATAATTGTAAAACAGGATGTGTCCATTTAAACATTGGTACATCGATCTTAGAAACGAGACCAGGGTTCTCACACCAGATGAAAATCCCTATCACAGACAATACAAAGGAATTGCAGAATTATTGTCTTTTCTTGTTTGATAAGTATTATGAAGGACAAGAAGTCCGCCACGTCGGAATCACTTACAGCAAGCTATTTTATACTGATTCGCTTCAGCTGGATTTATTTAGTGATCCACAAAAGCAAATTGACGAAGAAAATTTAGATAAAATTATTGACAAGATTCGGCAAAAATATGGTTTTACGTCGATTGTACATGCTTCTTCAATGTTAGAAGGCGCTAGAAGCATTACTAGAAGCACACTTGTTGGTGGTCATGCGGGCGGAAATGGGGGAATTAAAAATGATTGATTACAATGATCGTGGTCGTTTAAAGTGGGCAGGGTTTTATTTATCTGATCATACTGAAGAGATCGATGCGGACAATGAGCAACGTACCAATCATAATTTGGCAAAAGAACAAATGACGACTGAAGATATTGTGAAAGTATTGAACGCTGCAGTCATAAAAAATAGATCAGTATGTATCCAAAAAGAAGAACGAAACGCTGAAGGATACTATCCATACGATATTGTTGGAAAGATCTTAGGTAGTGATGAGCTGGGAATCTACGTTGGAAAAGACAAAATTCACTACGACGAAATACGGCACATTGAATTTTACCAGGATAATAAGTGGAGTCGACTAGAATGAACATTATCCAGCAATATGAGCTAAAGTATATAACATGTATAGTTATATACAAATATTTAGCTTCGGTTGGTATAAACTTAATAAGTGACTTTTTGAGCCAAAAAGTAAGGAATTACAAAAAGAGAAAGAAGAGAAGGAAGAATGAAAAAGGTATTATTTGCGGTTAGTTTAGTTGTTAATATAGCACTAGCAGGAGGATTATTTTATACCATTACAGAAATGAATAAGCTTGATGACCAACGGGAAAGCTTAGCAATCAGTAACGAACAATACAAAAGGAAGCTAGATGAAGCTAGCAGTACCAACGTGGACACTCAAGAAGCCGTAGAATCCTCTACAATTGTTTATAGCAATGAATCCAGTGAAACCCTAACAAATTCGGAAAGAAGCACAGCTCCAGCTACAGAAACTGTTTCTCAAAAAGCTACTATAACAATAGGAAGTAAAGTATTCACGTTTATAGTAAATGGCTTGACAATAGAACACGATTCTAGCAGAACAGGAAAAATGACCGAGCTTTCTCATGAGTTTCCAGTGATTGTTACTACTCCTAGTGCTACCCTTAACGGTATATTGGTGCAAGACAACAATGATAATAATTGCTATATAATGGTAGACGGTCAAACTCTATACAGAGGAACATACCAATAAATTTTGAGTCTTAATATGACTGATATTTATAAAAAATTCCTGATATTAGAACAAGAATACGCTGTCTTCAAATGTATAATATTACAATAGCACGATATAGCAATATTGTTATATCGTGTTTCATAATAATTAAGAGCTTTAAAATTAGTATTTATTAGATACTTAAAAGCTATTTTAGTATTGATAAATTGTTACCAGCAACAAAAAAGAAGTTACTTAGTGCTAACTTTTGAGCAACTGCTAGAGGAGGTAGGATATGGCTAATTATCCTGTAATTTTTATTGTATTTTCTAGAAATGTAATTATTCTCTTAAACATTCCAGCATATCCAAGTATATAGAAAATTTACGTTTTCTATATACTTGGATTTGAATTATAGCTATTTGTAATTTACTTCAATTATTTCGCTATAGCAGCTAATAACACTATAAAGACACATACAGTAACTCCTTAAATGGGCTGCGTATGTGTCTTTATAGTGTTGATCACTTCATATTTTAGTTGATCGAAATCCTTATCATACGTAGCAATATATACCGCTAAATTTACAGCATCTTTTTGATCAATAGCTAAAAGCTGTCCATTGATTTTCAAAAAGACAAAAGTAGCTAAGAAAGCAGTACGTTTATTTGCATTGTGAAAAGGATGTTTCTTTATCAATTGTATAAGTAGGATAGCTGCTTTTTCATAAATCGAAGGATAAACCTCTTCACCAAAAGCTGAGGCTCGAAGTTGCCCTACACACATTTCTAAAGCATTCGCATCCTTTACACCAAGGGGTTCATTAGGAGAGTATTTTTTTATTTGGATTACATTCATTTTTATAATATCTTTGGCTTCTAGGTAATGAATACTCATTTATCGACAAGCTCTCTAAAAGTAGTATCATATTCAGTTAATGCTTGAGATATTGCTACATCAATTTCATCAGATAAGGCTTGTTTTTTTGTAATTGCCGCTCGAAGTTTTTCTTCATCTAAAAAAACCGTATCTCCGGGATTTAACCCATTTTCTTTAAGAAACTCCTTTGAAATAGTTAATACTACTGAGTTCCCCACTTCCCTAAATTTTCTTTCTTTAATTGCCATAGTCTTCTCCCTCCTTTTTCTTTGTATATACAGTATATACGCTTGTTGATTTTAAATCAAGCATAGTCCCTCTCATGTCTAACTCTATAGAAAGATTGTTCTTTCTATATAATTAATTAAGAAAATTCAAAAAATTTAGATTGCTCCCTTCTATTTCCTTCCCTATTTATGTATACCATTTATTTTAAATTATTAAACGTATACCTGTTTATATGCTTTTTTTGAAACAAATTAATAAATTTTAGAGCATACCAATTGACAAAACATTCTATAATTGGTATAGTCCAATTGTAGAGATACTCTTCTCCCCTACTTATTGAAAGGATGAATGACATGAAAAATACAGAAATATATCAAAAAATAGATACAATCATACTTCATATGCCCGATTATATAAAAGATTTTGTTCAAGATCGTGAGGATAAAGATCAATCACCTCGAACCACTTTAGAATATCTAAAAAATTATAAGCTCTTTTATGAATGGCTTCTGAGTGAGTCTATCGTTCCTGATACTTCTATCACCTCGATAAGACAGTTAACTGCCTATGACCTAAACTTGTACAAATCTCATTTGAAACGTCGCACAAAAGAAAATGTAAAAAAAGAGACAACAAAAACTAAGCTCAAAGATAATAATAACTTAGGTCTATCTACTTCTACTATCAATAGAAATATCACGGCATTAAAGGTTCTATTTAAATATCTTTCGAAAAGTTCCAATAATCCTCTAGGAAAACCATACTTAGACAATAATCCTATGGATCAAGTAGCAACCATCACAGATAAAACTACGTTAGCTGCACGTGCCAATGCCATTGAGAAAAAATTATTTCTAGATAAGGATACACAAAATTATCTAGATTATATTGCCAATGAATATAAAAATACTTTGAGTAAACGAGCTTTGATCTATTATCAACGAGATGTAGAAAGAGACCTGGCGATCAATGCACTGATTTTAGGATCTGGATTGAGACTCTCCGAGGTTATAAATATTAATTTAGATGACCTATCTTTAGATAAGAATAATGTGGTAGTAACTAGAAAAGGAAATAAAAGAGATGCTGTCAATATAGCAGCATTCGCAATGGAATATTTAGCTAATTATCTAGCTATTCGGAAAGAACGATATAAAGTAACAGAAAACGAAAAAGCTTTATTTCTAGCAATTTACCAAGGAGAAGCCAAGCGTATATCCGGTATTGCAATCGAACGGATGGTAGCAAAATATTCAAAAGGCTTTAGAATTCAAGTCAGCCCTCACAAACTGCGTCATACATTAGCTACTAGACTCTACCAACAGACAAATTCATTGGTATTAACTGCCCAACAATTGGGACATTCAAGTACCAATACAACAACTTTATATACCCATATAGACAATGCGGCTACGATCGATGCATTAAATGCTTTATGAGTATAATGTATAAATAGGCGGAAATAAGAAACAACACGCTAGAAAAGCCTGTATTATAGTTTTTCTAGTGTGTTTCTTTTGGTGTGATCCTACTTTTGTTTATCATTTATTTTTTATTATCGTAAATAGGTGTCGGTTTGATTTTAGAAAAATTAGTTTGGATATAATCTGTGGGATCATTTGTTATCTCTCTCAATGAATTTAGATACAAATGACTATAAGTTCCTAAAGTCGTTTGTACATCAGCATGTTTTAACCTTTCTTTAATTCGAAGTGCATCTTTTTATTGTGATATAAGCAAAGAAGCATGACTATGCCTTAATCCGTGTATGCGGATTATATGAACACCAACGATCGTTGCATGTCTTCTCATAATATGACGGATTGTATATTTCTGAGTAGGTGTTCCATTATAAGAAAGTACAAACGACATGCCTCCTATTGAAACTTGACGCTCCTTCCAAGCTTTTAAAAAGGTAATTGTATTGTCGTCTAGTTCGATTGTACGAATACTAGAAGCCGTTTCGGGTTCTACAAACTCATAGGTTTTGGCTCTCTTATAATAGAGTGTTTTATTCACACGCAAGTTTTTATTTTCAAAATCAATATCTTTCCAAGTTAATGCAGTGGCTTCTCCCAAACGCATAACGGTCATAAAAAGTAACCACATACAAATAAAACCAAAATGTTGGTACAAATCATCAATATAAAAAGTTGAAATAACTTTTGTAAATTCTTCTTTTGTCCAAAAATCAACTGTAGTTTTCCTTTTCTTCACATTTCCAATAACTTTTGCAGGATTTTTTTCAAGTAGTCCCAAAACAACTGCTCGATCTAATGACATCTGAAAAATCCCATACATGTTTCTTACATAAGAATTTTTATATTTGCTCAATAAATTATTTTGCCACTTTTGAATGTCAATTGGACGTATTTCTCTTAACTCCATTTTAAAGAAATAAGAAAAGTTTTTTTGATTGTAGATAACCGATTTTTATATGTTCTTTCTTCTACTTTCCCTTGATAATAAGGTAGGAATAATTTATAAAAAAACTCCTCAAACAACATAGTACTTTGAGAAGTTTCTGCTTCTTTTCCATAATTAGAAACAAGTTCGGTATACGCTTTTTTTCTTCTTTAACTGTTTTAACCCCTCTACGTTTTTTTGTACTCTTTTCCCTGTTCGTTTGTCGAATCCCAAACTAGCAGTAAAATGATATTTCCCATTTTTATCTTTTTTAAAATTAACCATGATTCTGAAAATCCTCCTCTACCTCTATCTTCATACCTAAAACTTCTTCTACAGATTCAACAGGTACTAGTCCTAATCTTCTATTTTCGTAATAGGTATAGCTTTTTGAAACCATAATTGCTTTTGCCTGTCGTATGATTCTCTCAGACTGATACTTCCCATAACCTAATTTCATTAATTCATTTTTTGTTATAACCACCATTTAACCACCACATTTTTTATTCAAATATAAAAAAGAACACTACTAAAAATAGTAGAGTCAAGTCCATAATCCTGTGTAAAATACTATACAATGTTTTACCGGTCTCTCATTGATCAAACTTAATATATTTTCTTGTAGAACTGAGCCATTCGTCATGAAGGTCCATAAGGACAGCTCCAA
>NZ_JAPRGK010000033.1:0-5694 GCF_035726465.1 Enterococcus sp. E4-150
AGTCTTTAGAATTTCTGTAGTAAAATCGTTCATATGGAAGTCCTCTTTTCTGTGAATGTGTTGTGGTAACTCTATTCTACAGAAGGGACTTCCTTTTTTCTATTTACACAAAATATTTTACACTCTCCCCTTCTACTTTACCTGCATCAGCAATGTGTAATGAAACATCACCTAAATCATAATCATATACACTATTGTGACGTACACCTTTTGATCCTGTCATAATAAGTGCTTCTGATCCAGAAGTAATTTCCACATTAGATTGTCCAGTAACTTCATCAGTAACTGGTTCTAACACATCACCACCCTTATTGATATTTACAGTACCATCACCAGTAGTAGTAATTTTTGCTCCTTCAATTGCATCACCTTGCCATTGTAAAGAAGCTTTCAAAGTCCAGCCTTTAGTGCCTCTTGTTTTATCTTTTACACCTACGTTAAAACTTGATTTTTTAGTAGCTGGGATAATTTGTTCTCCACTTTCTTTTAATTTAGTAGTTCCAAAATCAAAAGTTGTTGGTTGATAAGCAATTCCCCATTCAGTTGTAAGTTCATTATCGGTGTTATCTCCATCTCCACCTCCTGGAGGCGTAGGGTTAGTACCGCCACCATCAGGTAAGTTAAAAGTTGCTGTTACTGGTGTTTCTGATTGTGTTGCATCATTTGAATCTGTTGCTGCAAATGCGCTAGCTCCTCCTAATAGTGCTGCAGAAGATACAGCAACCGCACTTAATAATGCTAGTTTTTTCATAATGTATTAGTCCTCTCTTTCAAAAAATAGTTATATTTCGAAATGTTAATTGGATTAACACTTCACGAATAAAAATTAACATATCTACTCCTTTTTATCTTCCACACTAATTACCAAAAATTTATTTCATCGAGATTTTTTTAATAATTTTAGGCATATAATAATCAACAAAATAATTAGTAAAATCGGGCCTAAAATGAAAAGTACAAAGAATTTATTATCTTTCTCTTCATTTTTAAGATTTACTTGCTTAGATTGATCATTTTTGTCTACGTCTACATTTTCTTCGAAATTCCATTTATTATTCTTTGCATCTGAAACTTCAATTTTAACTTGATAAATACCATTTGGAATTTCTACCTCTTCCAAATTAAGTTCCATTTCATACAATGATTCAGGTGAAATTTGTAAGTCCTTAAATTCTTTATTGTATACAGTTTTATTATCTTTTGTATTTATTAGAGTGATTTTATACTTTAAACTCCCGTAAGATTCCATTTCCGGATTATGAAATGTAATTAATAATTTATCTTGTTGGGAAATTTCTTTTGCTTCTATTTTTTCCAAAGTTAATTTTCGTTTCACTTGTTGATCATTTTGCGTTAACCTTAAGCCGATGATATATCCATAAGAATTATTAATACCGTTTTGATCGTTATCTTCTTTTTTTATTTGAAAAGCTGATAAAATTTCTCCTACAAATGGTTTGTCAGGAATTTTTAAACTAATAGAAACTTTTTTTGATTGATTTGCTAGGACAGTTACTTTATCTGGTACATCTACAATATCCTCTATAGGAAATTTATATTGATTTTTTTCTGATTCAGATTTTAATGCATAGTCAATAAAACCTTGTTTATTTGTATAAGCTTGATTAATAGCAATTTCATAAACTTCTTCTTTACTCGATGTATTTGTAATAAGAAGCTCTATTTCTTGCTTTTGATTAGGTGCTACTCTTAAATCAAAAAAACTATTTTCTTTATTCAACTGATTTTCAGGTAGAATTGCTTTTACGTTAAATCCAACAGAATCATTTGATTTCATTTCTTCTGAATACACAGAGTTACTATTTCCCATTAGCAATAAAAGAAATATTGAAATTAAATATAAAAATACATTTTTTTTCACTTTAATCCTCCTATACACAGTAAACTCGAAGTCATATTTTAAGACTTCGAGTTACATAATTATTTAACTAATAATGTATCATACAAGAAATATTGAATTGAACCTTTAACAGTATCATCATCATTTAGAATATTCTTCTCATCAACAAATCTCATCGAAACATTTTTGATTGGTTTACTTAACAATCCAGTGTTTTCTTTTCCATTCGAACTAGATTGAAATATGATTCCTGAATTTCCTATTTCTTTAAGATCAATCCCATCGATATTAAATGATGTTACAGGAAACTTTATTTCTTTATTCCTTTCTAGCACCAAAGAATCAGAAACGCTAGCTTTAACTACCCAATTTCTACTACCACGATCATTCACTACTTTAACAAATTGATTTGAAAGTTGGGCTTCTAGCTCATAATTTCTATTCTCAAGTAATGAACGAAACGCGTATTCCATTGGTACTTCCTCTAAAATTAAATTATCTTGAGAAGAATCTCCTACATCACTAGCATCCGATATAATAATATTAGAGTCTGTTTCTTTTCTTACATCAGCTGCAACAGATGTTTCAGTTACAGCTAATGCGAATAAACTAGCTAAACAAACAACTATACTATATGGTCTCCATGACATTTATTTACATTCCCTTCCTCCAGAATTTATCACTTTATTTTGGTATAGCTGTATCACACAAATTCCACACAAATTTTGTGTTATGACTATAATCCCCTATTGAAATATATTCTTTGCTTTTAAGAAGGATACCTTCTTGAGAATTCCATTCATTATAATAATTGTAATTATCTTTTAATGCAGAATTTGTATCCATAACTTTCAAACTAGTAGTTCCTAAATCAACAAGATCACTATTTGTCGAAGGTTTCCATACATATTCAAAAGAATCTTCTTTTTCTTTACATAAAGAAAGGATTAAAAACCAATTCTTATCTTGATCTGGAATATTTCTACTATCTCGTACTGACAATTGGATGCTATTGTCTTTATCCCTGGACAGAATTCCTTTTGTCTGACTAGGAACTCTGTTAGTCCAGCTAACATCTGCAGGTGCTGTTTCAAAGTATAAACTTCCTGCAACTTCTACATTTAGAATCAATTTATCTAAAATCTCATTACTTCCATTAGGATTAAGTTTTTTTACTTGTATTGTAAAATTATTTCCCCCATAGCTTAATTTGTTTTTTGGAATTATTAGTTTTTCTATATTGAATTTATTTTCTCCACTTGTTGTAACTTCTTTTCTGATTAATTGCTCATTATCTTTGAATAAAGTAAATTCTAAAAGGTCATTTGTATCAATATCTTTCCAAAAGAATTCTGTGTCCATTCCTTCATCTGAGATATCTGCTATGTCGACTTGTTGATTTTTTGTTTTTTCTATACTACTTTCATTCCACGATAACTCTGTCATAGAATCTTTTTTAGTAATCCAAAAATACACAGGATTACTTGAGAATGATTTTTCCTCTGCTGGAACAGAATTCTCTGTTCCATTTACAACACCGTAAAACTGTACATGTGTATCTTGTTGAATATCTTGTTTGGTTTGTATAGTAAGAGAAAAATCAAGAGTTTCTTCTGGATTAATAGTCACATCCTGATCAAACGTAATATTTAATTTACCATCTTCTACTTTTGGTGTTCCTTTAGCAAGGATATCACCTGAAGGAGCTTTAATAACTACATCTTTTACAGTTGATAAATCATATACTTCCTCTTCTGAAAAGACGTTCCATGAGTCAACAGTAAAGCTATTTTCTCCCTTATCAATATATAGCTTACTCGTTAAAGTGACTTCACTTCCTGGAGAAACACTTTTTTCTTTTGTTGTATCTTCTTCAGACACTGTGATTGACTCATTTTTCTCATTAAGAACATCGTTTTTTAGAGTAGCGTCTAAGTTAACAGGAACTTCAGTAAATACAATCTTTGTTTGACCAGATTCCCCTCCATTAGCTACGGTGAATCCCCAATAAGCTTTGTTATCATTGTTAGCTAAATCCAACTCTTCATTAAGATCTGACCATGGAATTGTAATTACTTCTGTTTGTTGATCAGTTACTGGATTTTTCAAATAGTAACTAAAAACTTTTGTATCTGCATTAAAGCCAAATCTGAATTCATACCATGTTCCATCTTGAACATTTTGAGAAACTGTCTCATTTAATTTCTGTTTTCCTCTATGAATAATTCTAGCTTCTCTTGCTTGCAAAGAACCCAAAGTTCCAAACCATTGATTTGCATCTGATTCATTTTCATGTAGTGGAACATAAGTCTTATTCAAATTTCCAGGGAAAGAATAAGCCATATGAGGAGCCTTAAATACCTTATCAGGTTCAGAAGGGTCTAAGTCATAAAGCGTTTCTCCTAAAGATCTTTTATTAGTGTATAAGTCAAACTCTATTGCTACTGATTTTTGAACAGCATCTTTTTCTGGAGTCACTTTAGTTGAAATTCCTTTTGTATAAGCTTCTTTTGCACCATAAACTCCTAGGTTTTGTCCATCACTCGAAGATTGTGCATTAGTTATGGCTGTTTCTTTTCTAGGATCATTTTGCATAACAAAAGCAAAACCATCTGCTTCTTTTGTACCAAAGTTTACATAAGTTCTACCCCTGAATGAATGTGAAAAATCCAATCGATTAGATCTTTTAGACCATAGCGCTGTCCAATTTCTCTTTCCAGATAGAGAAACTTCAGAATATGGTCTACCTTCATTATCGTATGGATTTTGCATGTACTCTACTTTTGCAGGACCAATAGGAACAGAAAATAAGTCCCAAATAGTTATTGCACCAGAAGGTACATTAACTGATCCATACTTGCCCGATCCTCTGATCTCAGGATGTTCGTCTGCTACAACTTTTTCAGACATGCTGTCTTGACTCTTCTCTTCGCTTTTATCTTCACTTTCGTTCGTTGAATTTGAACTATTTGTGGACTCTTTAGTCATACTTGTATCAGACTCACTTGTGTCTGTTGATGATGTCTCAGTGTTAGACTCTGAAGAGACTGTTTCTTCTGAAACATCAGTGTCAGCTACTTCAGTAGATTCTTGTACTCCTGTTGATTCTTCTGTCACTGAAGAATTTCCTTCATATATGATTTTTTCTTCATCTATCATTGGCAAATAATTACCATCTTTGCTATAACTAGCGCTAACTGACACTTTTTTATCTAGATCGGTGAAGAAAACATAAGTATTCTTGCTATCTACCGGAATAGTCAGATCTCCACTTTCATCCGCAGAAATAATTTCTTTGGTAACTTCACTTTCTAATTCCGTTACAATCTTTGATTCACCATCTTTTGTTTGTGATATATGAATCTTCACATTAGAACATTCCTGTTTACCACTGATATTTAGATACCAAGCTATTTTATTTTCTTTTATTTGTTTTTTAAATGACAAGATAGCATAATCATTTTCAATTTTTTGTATTTCTTCATTAGTATCAATAATTTGTACACTATCTTGCGTATTAGCTAAAACTTGATCTCTACTTTGAAAATCAAGAGCACATGGTGCCAGCAATATACCTGCCGACATACACAGCAAAAATTTTTTAGTCTTTTTCACTAGTGAAAATCCTCCCTCTAAATCAAGTTAAATAATTATTTCCTTATCCACTATATAACTATATATTAGAAAAAAGATAAAAGGCTGTTTATTTGATAAAGTCCATATAATTGTGTAAAAGATAAAAGGCCATGTAACAGCCCTTTTACGGTACAATGTTTTTAACCACAAAAACATACCCAGGAGGACGTTACATGACCCAAGTACATTTTACACTG
>NZ_JAPRGK010000034.1:0-5222 GCF_035726465.1 Enterococcus sp. E4-150
TTACTATTCTTATTTAAAAAATGAAAAATTTTTTTATACAATGTTTTTTCCCCTAGTGATTTTGATTATTTTATTAAGCTAATATGAAGTAGTTAGTTATTTAATTGCATAGTTGACATAATGTATACTATGCCAAGTAGCGCCTGTAGCAATAGATACAGGCGCTCACTTTGTGATTTTCAATTGGTCTAGCTAGTTACTAGCTTCTAATGCTTGATTTGATGCAATTTCTCTTTTTTAGTTCTTTGTGCATTTTTACCGGTCACTTTTTAAAGACTTGTTATTTTTTAGAGGATTTGTTAAAAGTTTAATAGCGTTTCTCAGTAAGGGACGTCGTTTTTTCATTTTCCTATGTATGGACTGCTCGAACGAGCAGCCTTTTTTTTATTCCAGGGAACGTCTTATTCTTTGAGTTTCCATGCTATTGAATAACCGGGACTTAGGGATTAGGGCAGCGCCCCAAAATGAAAAAAGAAGAATTCGCAGAAGCGGATTTTTCTTTTTTTTTTCGCAAGTTGGTACCAACTTGCAAATCTTGCTGGAAGACCGATCCCTAAAAAGAAATCGAGGAATTTTTTTATTTTTCGGTTTCTTTTTTTATCTTTTTAGAAAGTTTGTTGGGTCAAAATTTCCAGAAGTAAAGGTTTGATTGGTTTCTTTTTGACGATTTTTGGGTTGATTTCGTCGGGAAGGATTGAGTTGATTTTCAATTTTTTCTTTCACTTCTTGATATACTTTAGAATTTGTACCGATAAGAACACCAGTATCTTTTAGATATAAATCAGCAAATTCTGCCATGATTTCTGTCATGATAGAAATTTCTTTTCCCATGGCATTGAGTTTTGCTTGGTTACTGGTTGTGGTTGTATTGGTAGCAGGTTCATAACTCATACATAAAAAGCGAATGGCTTCTGAATAATTGTTGACGTCTGGATTTTTTTCGATGATGGAATCTAAAACGTCAACGTGACTGGGATAAAGGGTTACGTGTTTTTGAACAGAAGTTTTTCTCATGTTATATTCCTCCGATAAGTGTTTCAATGAGTTGGTTGTTTGTGTGAACATAGTCATTTAGTATGTTCGTATTTTCTGCTTGAATGGCAATAAATTTTTCGAATAATAAATCGAATTGATCTTTTTTGTAATTCATAAGTTCGTGGTCAAAATCGTTTTCGATTAAAATTTTTAGGTATTGATTTCGACTCCATTTTTTGCCCGTTTTGGTTGTTAGTTCCTGACAACGTTTATCTATTCTTGTAATAATTTTGGGATTGATATTTCGAACTAAAATGTCCATGGAAATTTTCCTTTCGTATCAGTATATAATTTATGTATATCATACAAATATAGTATTTGTATAGCTATTTTTCGCCAAAACACTATACATAGCCTAGCCACAATGGCAAAAAAGTGATAGCAAATTTTTTTCTGAGAAACGTGATAGGCACAGCTTATCTAGCACCTTTCGTAAGAAAGTGATACCACGTTTCCTTATGCTCTTTCAAAATTCAGAAAAATCAGCTGTAAAACGAGTGCAGTCCGAGTAAGATTCAACGAAAAAACGGGGATTGGGGCGCCACCAAAATATCGCAACATGGGCCCATGTTGCTCTGCTCGCAAAAGCAAAAAGAAGAATAAAACCAGCAATTTTTATTAATTTAAATTGCTGGTTTTATTGCCAGAATTGCCACCATTTTTTCTCCGTCTTTGATTGTTTTTCTATCGATTCTGTTTCTTCAGAAAGAGTCGTTGATTTATTTTCCGAAGATTCTTCCGTATAAGTCAACTGTAGTTGTTCCTGCAGTTTCTCGATTTGTTGGTTGGCTTGCAGGGTGAGTTGTTGTTGCTGGTCGAGTAATTTTTGTTGTGTTTCTAAAGCTAGTTGAAGTTTTTCAATTTGCCTATCTTTTTCTTCAATATGATTATTCTTAGTTTCAATCTCCTTGAGTAGGTAATCGGTAGGTAATGAATCAGGTAATTCACTAGGTAAGTTACCCGGCTCATTACCTGATAAAACCTTTGTAATTGTTGTTACTGCTTCTTTTTTCAGGTAGATAATATTTCCTTTTTTGTAGGTAAAATTACTAGGTAATTTCCTCAGTTGATACTTCACTTTATCTTTTGAAACACCTAGAATATCTGCTAATTCTTTGATAGTTTTATCTGTCATAAAAACCCCTTATTCTTTTAATTATGATCCCAAAACATACAAAGAAAGTAAGGAAAACGTAAGAGATTTGATTTCTGAAGAGTTGTATAAGAAATTTTCGGAGAATCAGCTAACTTATGGAGATTCTAATAATGTGAGTTCTCGATTAGATAATTTAGAGATATATAGTGGTTCATTAATTAACCAAAAAACTATTACTGGTCTTTTGATTGTTGACTATGAAAGCAAATTAGGAGAAACTGACTGGTTTAAAAATTCAGAAATCTATACTGTTCAGTATGATATTCATGCGAAGAAATTGACTAAAATACAAAGCTTGGGGTCAGTTTTAAGGGGAGATATGATTGAATAAAAAAATTTTTTCTATTTGTGTCTTAATTTTTACTGTGTCTATCATATTTTTAGCAGATCATTCTTATATCAAATATATAGAAGCACAAAATGATCCAGTCTATTTAGATGAATCAAATCAAGAGAAAATAGTTTTCTACAGAAACGATTGTAGAGACTGTGAAAAGATCATGCCTTACCTGATACGTCACAATTTTTTATACCATGACTTAACTTTTGTTAACATGAATAACAAAGAAAATAAACGTTATATTAAGGAGTATGGTTTGACTTCCGTTCCTACAATCATTTCCCTTAAGCAGCGTTATGTAGGTACAGATATAAGTAAAATAAAAACATTAGTTATGTCAAAAGGAGATGATTTCTGATGGCAAGAAAGAGCTTAACAGAACGTATTCAGCAGAAGAAAGAAGAAGCAACAAAGCTTGAAAAGAGGATTCAAGAAGATCAATATAAGCTAGAAAAACTAACAAAGCAAATTAGAGATTTAGAAGCAGAACAGGTTTTAGCGATTCTTGATAACCATAAGCTTAGTGTGAAAGATTTGAATAAAATACTAAGTAAACAGCCTGATAACAATAATTTTATCAACCATAATTAATTAAATATATATTCCTAGTGAGTATGTTGTAATCGATGAAATTAGTAAATCTTGTTCTATCTTAATTGGGGAAAAGTGGAATTACTATGCAGAACCACTTCCTGAGAACGATAAAAATTTAAATAAAAAATTACCATATCAAAAATTTACTGGACGTTCTTTAATCAGTAGTTTAAAAGAAACTCCTGAATTACTTGATGTGTTTCTAAAACCTAAATTTGATCAGCTACATTATCAATCAAGAAAACGATATACTAATCAATTAGTCGAAGCTTTAAATACGATTCGTGAAGAAAAAATAGTTTCAGCTTCACAATTAGAACAGAGATTAAATGAAATTGTTGATCAAAAAAATCAAGCAAAAGAGAAAATAGCTGAGATTGATGGAAAAATAAAAAATTATAACAATGTTGCAAAACTTTTAGTCACTTACGAAAAATATTTACCGATCATGAATGAGATTGAGCGTGCTACGATGCTTCAAAAAATTAAATTAGAACAAAAGTACAAAGAAGAAGTACGCCAATTTAAATTTGCTGAAAAGAAATTACTAGCTTCAGATAATCTACGTCCTGATTTAACGAAAGAAAAGATAATATCTGTGGCGAAAAATCAAGAGAAACAGAGGAAACGACTTATAGAGGGCTATAAGCATTATGAAAATAAATTAAATAGATTGATCGATGTTCAGGAAATATTGCAAGAACTAGATAGGAATGGATTATTTGATCTTAGTGGGTATCATTTGATTGATAGAGAAGAAAAGTTAACGGACAAGATCGAGAAATATGAAAAAGAAGTAGAAGAAAATCAACAAAAAAAAGCAAAAGAGAAGAGGAAGGAACATGAAATATAAATAACTAAAAACACTATCTATTCCGAAAAGTGAAAATATTTCTTCATAAAATAATCAACATATTTAAAAATTTAATCAGCCTTTTTGTCGAGATAAAGTTCTTCATTCTATGATATAATGGTACTGTAGTAAGTTTATGACGGTGGCTACTCAGGGGGTGATGCCTATGTGCATTTTCCTACTTCGTAAAAGGGAGTAGCATTTTTTGTCTGTTGCTGAAGCAATTGGTTTAATGATTCAATTTGGATCATTCGTCCTTGCTTTAGTCGGCATTATGCTGACAATTAGCAAAAACAACAAAAAATAAACCCGTCATAATCTTTGGCTAGAGATGACGAGTTTATAAAACTTATATAAAATCCAAGCTACCGTCTTAAACGGGCTACGGATAAGGAGTTATGTTAGAGCATAGCTCCTTATTTATATACATTATAACTTAGATGAAGAAAAAAGTGAAGAAATAGAGGTTAGTCTTTGAACTTTATTTTTATTATATATAGGTTTCTGTGGTAGATTTAATTTAAATAATATAAAATAAATTAAAAGGGGGGAATAATTGATGAAACAATCTAAGATATTTAGAAAAATAGACAATGGAATATATTATTTTAAGATTGTTGAATATAGCCCAAATCAAGTTTATTCTGAATTAGTTCTTCAAGAAAAGCAAAAAGGATTTCGTCAAGTAATTATTAACTCTGAAATAATGATAAAAATATTATCTAAAGTTTTAACAAAAGAAGATTTCGTTGTAAGGGAAATCAAATTTAATAGTACTGTAGATAAAGATTATCAAGAAGAAATTAATGAGATATGTAAATCTATTACCAGTGATAGATCAGAATTAGGTAATTTAATTGCTAAATTAGCATGGGCTTCAGAAAGAAACTCTATTGATGTTGAAATGATTGATATGGCATATAAAAGTTCTGATAATTTCTATTCTATTAAAGTTATTTGTAATGGAGTTTTATCAGGCAGTGATCCTGCAAATTTTTTTGATGACTATCTCTTAAAAATACTTGAGGAAAATTTTTAATGACTTTCAAAACTAAAATTATAAATAATATAAAATCTCCGTTAGTTGTCATCATAAGTGCTATATTCGCTACTTTTATTTTTTAGTCAAGTCCATAATCCTGTGTAAAATACTATACAATGTTTTACCGGTCTCTCATTGATCAAACTTAATATATTTTCTTGTAGAACTGAGCCATTCGTCATGAAGGTCCATAAGGACAGCT
>NZ_JAPRGK010000035.1:0-4418 GCF_035726465.1 Enterococcus sp. E4-150
TGTAATAATATAAACATAATAAAACAAAAATTATCCAAATCTAACATAGGAGGGTGGATATGGAAAATTCTCTATATTTAGTAACAGAACCTAACACTCAGCTGAAAGATTGTTACTTTAATTTTTGTGGGTATTCAAAAACAGAACCTAGACATAGTTTTGGACCAGCTATTCGAGAACAATACTTAATACACATAGTGCTAGAAGGTGAAGGCTATTATTCAATTAATGATCAAAAATATTTTCTGAAGAAAGGCCAAGGATTTGTTATCCCACCAGGAGTATCTACTTTTTATCAAGCAGATAAAAAAAATCCGTGGTCATATGTATGGTTGGGTTTAAGTGGCAATCTTGTAGAATACTATCTAAAAGAAATTGGTGTTGGAAAGAATCATCTTACCTTTAAAGTCGAAAATTTAAATTCATTTAAAGGATTAATTTTTGAAACTTTATCGTATGATCAGGACAATCTAGTCAGTGAATTGTCCAGACAAAAACAAGTTTATAAATTTTTAGAACTCCTCTTAAATTCAGCTAGTTATCTGAACGAAGGGATAATTACTAAAAAGATGAATCCTTTTGTTCGTCAAACAATTGAAATAATACGTGAGAATGCGTATCAAAAATTATCTGTTAAAGATATTGCTGTCAGTCTATCGATACACGAAAATTATTTATCACGATTGTTTAAGAATGATATGGGAATATCAATAAAAGAGTATATTAGTGAAATCAAAATTTCTATTGCAAACGATCTGTTATCATCAACTGAATATTCAATCCAGCAAATCAGTGACAAGATAGGATTCTCAACAGTACAATCTTTTTCTAAAGCCTTTAAGAAAGCAAATGGTGTTTCACCGGGAGTATATCGAAAACGTAGATTAGGTCTAGGAATCATTAATGGTGAATAAACTAAACATTTGATTTTGATAAATATTCGTTACTTTAAACGCTTACTATTTATGTGAGCGTTTTTTATAATGCAATAAAGAAACGGAGGAGAGCTTATGTATAAGGATAATGAAATGAATATTATTTATCGATCAGAAAACCAACAATTTCATTTGTTTAATCAGGAGATAAGTTACATTTTTAAGATATCGGAAGATGGTAAATTATTGCATTTATATTATGGTGAGAACTTACCAGATAATGACTATAGTCATCTAATTGAGATGCATCATCGGCCTATGACAACCTATAGAAATGAAAACGATTTGCTATATTCGTTAGAGCACTTAAAACAAGAATTTCCTGAATATGGTACAACAGATTTTAGACATCCTGCTATTTCATTACTACAGAAAAATGGCTCTCGCTTATCAGATTTTGTCTATCAAGGGTACGAAGTGGAAGAAGGAAAACCTAAACTAGAAGGTTTACCTGCTACCTATGTTGATAATAATGATGAAAGCAAAACATTGAAAGTTTATATTTTAGATTCAGTTACAAATGTTCAAGTAGAATTATTATATACAATTTATAGAGATTATCCTGTTATTACTCGTAGCGCGCGAGTTATGAATAAAGGAAAAGATATTCAAATAATCGAGAATATTAGCAGTTTATCATTGGATTTACCCGATGCAAATTATGAATGGCAACAATTATCTGGTGCTTGGGGTAGAGAAAGAACTATTAAGTCGCGTACTTTACAACAAGGAATTCAATCAATCGAATCTACTCGAGGTATTTCAAGCCATCAGCATAACCCATTTGTTACTTTAAAAAGAAAAAATACTGATGAAAATCAAGGAGAAGCTATTGGTGCAGCACTAGTTTACTCAGGAAACTTCTTAATTCAAGCAGAAGTAGATACATGGGATGTTACTAGACTACAAGTTGGCATCAATCCATTTGGATTTAATTGGAAACTCAATCCAGGAGAAATATTTACAGCACCAGAAGCGATTCTGGTTTATTCAAGTAAGGGTTTAAATGCCATGAGTCAAACTTTTCATCAACTATTTAGAAAACGCTTAGCTCGTGGTAAGTGGCGAGAAAAAGACCGTCCTGTCTTAATTAATAATTGGGAAGCAACATATTTTGATTTTGACGAAGAAAAGTTGGTAAATATTGCTAAAAAAGCATTTGATGTTGGTATTGAATTATTTGTATTAGATGATGGCTGGTTTGGAGAAAGAGAAAACGATTGTGCAGGATTAGGAGATTGGCATGTAAATCCTAAAAGACTACCTAGAGGAATCGGCAGCCTTTCAGAAAAAATTCGTAGTTTTGGTATGAAATTTGGTTTATGGTTTGAACCTGAAATGGTGAATAAGGATAGTGAGTTATATCGCACACATCCGAATTGGATTATTTCTACACCTAATCGAAAACCTAATCATGGTAGGAACCAATATGTATTAAATTTTGGGTTAGATGAGGTTGTTGAAAATATTTTCGATCAAATGTGTAAAATCATTGATGAATCAAACTTAGATTACATTAAGTGGGATATGAATCGTCCATTGACTGATGTATTTGACAGTCACTTGTCAGCAGATCAACAAGGAGAAGTATTCCACAGATATGTACTAGGCGTATATCGCTTATATGAAAAACTTATAACAAAATATCCTAACATACTATTTGAGTCTTGTTCATCAGGTGGTGGGCGCTTTGATCCTGGAATGCTTCACTATGCACCTCAAGCTTGGGCTAGTGATGATTCAGATGCAATTGAAAGGTTAAAAATTCAATATGGAACTAGTATGCTGTATCCTCTTTCGTCTATTGGTGCTCATGTATCAATTGTTCCAAATCATCAAACAAACCGTATAACACCTATAAAAACTAGAGGAAATGTAGCTTTTTTTGGTGCATTTGGATATGAGCTTGACTTAAATGAATTAAGTGAAGGCGATTTGAGGATTGTAAAAGAACAAATTGCCTTTTATAAAAAATATAGAACCATAATTCATAATGGTACTTTTTATAGACTATTATCACCATTCGATGATGATAATCAAACCGCGTGGATGGTTGTTAGTCATGATAAGAAAACGGCTATTGTTGCTCATTATAAAACATTAAATGAGGTAAATGCTCCTTACCGCCGACTGAAATTAAAAGGGTTAGATAATGACGGACTTTATAATGTAGGACAAAATAGTTTGCGATCTGGAATGGAATTGATGAGAGCAGGACTAGTCTGTTCAGATGCATCTAGTGGACAAATAAATGATCAGAATCGACGCCCAGAAACATTTGATTTTGATTCCAAGATTTGGGTTATAACACAGGAGGAAAAGTAGAGATGAATAACCAAAAAAGCTTACTTCAAAAAGGAGCAATCTTAAGTATTTCACTAATGTTAACAAGCTCTCAAGCAATTAATGGTGTTATTCCACAAATGAAACAGTCTTTGGGGATATCACAAAGTCAAAGTGAACTTTTAGGAACTGCACCAAGTATAACTGTTATTTTGTTTATCTTATTATCTAGTTACTTTGCCAAAAGAATAGGAATGAAAAAGACAATAATTTTAGGTTTATTATTAGCTGGTATAGGAGGAATTATTCCAGTATTTACAGCTACCTTCCAAACCGTTCTTATTAGTCGAGTAATATTAGGTGCCGGTTTAGGAGTATATAATTCATTGGCTGTGACATATATCAGCTCTTTATACTCTGGCAATACTAGAGCAACGCTATTAGGTATTAGAAATTCAATGGAAGCTTTAGGTCAGACAATCCTTATTTTTCTTGCTGGAGTTTTAGTGAACATTAATTGGACGGCTTCGTTTTTAGTCTATGCAATTGCGTTTCCTGTAGCTCTCTTATTCGCGCTAAAAGTTCCTGAAATTAGAGATGAAAATAGTGACATACCTGAAAATCATGTAAAAGAAAAGATGAATCCAATGGTTTTTGCCCTAGTTCTATTTGCAATCTTACTCGTAATGAATAGTATTGCTATTTCTGTACGATTTGCATCAATTGCAACTGAAATTAAAGGGGTAAACTTTAATGCTAGTAACTATTTAGCTCTAATGCCTATCTTAGGAATACTAGCAGGATTTATGTTTGGACCAATAAATAAGTGGATAGGAAAAGGAACCCTATACTTGGGAATTATATTCTTTATAATTTCAAATTTGTTAATTGCTGTGTCAAACGGTAATATGACGTTCCTGCTAACAGGTTTATTTTTATCAAGTATAACAGGATCATGGTGCTTCCCATTTATCTTTAGTAACTTAGATAAAGTCACTACAAAGAATACAATTAATTTTGCTACTTCATTGATTTTTATTGGCTGTAATATTGGTAATTTTATAGCTCCTATTGCTATGCAATTAGCACAATTTCTAACAAGAAGTACAAATTTGACTGCTCCATTTTTTGTATTCGCAGGAATATTTATTGTGATCCTATTTGTAACATTTTTTGCGACAAATAAAAAAAATACTAGAG
>NZ_JAPRGK010000036.1:0-3983 GCF_035726465.1 Enterococcus sp. E4-150
TCAGTGTAAAATGTACTTGGGTCATGTAACGTCCTCCTGGGTATGTTTTTGTGGTTAAAAACATTGTACCGTAAAAGGGCTGTTACATGGCCTTTTATCTTTTACACAATTATATGGACTTTATCAAGCCTATTAAAATTTATATAATTGAAAAATATAAAGAATGCGGAATTATATTATCCTCAACATCAAATGATTCTCTGAGGAATTTTCTATAATCTTTTCTTGAAAATTCTACTACCTCTTCTTCTGTAAGAGATGACAAAATATCATCATTGTCAGATGGTAATAATGCAATTATAATTTGTAATCGAGAATCTAGGCCCATCAATTCTGAATGAATGATAAAGAAATTTTGTGAATTTACTAGTTCAATTTTTTTCTTCATTTGATCACAAATTGATTTTATCTCTGCTACAATTAATGGATACTTGTTATAAAAAAGTTTATCATTACATTTTTGTTCAAAATATAAGAAATAATCTTCTTCGTTTAAAAAATAAGTTGTATATGCCATTATTATATCACCTCTCTAAATAATAATTCTACTATTTATATCTTCAGCCTAATCGATTAAAAAATAACCTTTTTTTTTAATTCTTCTTTTTTTACTACTTCTCTAGTATAAAAAGTTCTAATAATAACCACATTACACAAAATTTTCTCTATTTCTCCAGTTACTTCTTCTCCTAAAACATTATTTGCAGTTATTAAAGAATTAATATTAACATCCAACCTCTTGTACCTCACTAATACTATTTTTCCCACTACTCAAAACAGCTAAAAGATTACTTCTACTTTCTTTCATGTTATACCTTGAAATAGAAATGATCTCACTACCTATATTTTGGATACCTTTTTCCGATATTAACGATTCTTCACATACTATTACATGCCTCCACTTTCTTGGATAACACTTAACATCTGATAATGAATAATACAAAACATCATCAATAGTAATTTTTGTACAATTCATACATTCAATAATATATTCACGAAATAAAATATGTGAGATATCATTTTTTGCCACGATCGTGAGCAATATAGGTTTCTTTTGATGTTCTGTCAAAAAGAAATCCATATCTAAAGTCATTCTTTTTAATAAACTTTCTGTTATGTTGTATTTGCTTGTCTCAATAGGATAGATCTTTTTCCATTCTAATGTTAAATCTTTTATCTTATTAAATGTTTTTGTCTGTTCGTGAGTAATTATTATATGTGGTTCTAGTAAATAACTCTGCATATCATAATAAGAACATAATACAAAGTATAGCATAACCTTTATGAAAACACTTTTATCAGATAATCTGACTCTGAAATATTTCTCAAATAACTGAATATACTCAAATATTTCTTTGTGTTTTAATAGATAGTTTTCTTGCATTTTTAGATCCATTGTTATTACTGAGTAATTACTAAAATTACTAGGTAATAAATAGAATAAAATCATTAAATATTTTATTTCTACTTTTTCTATGAAAACGATATCTTCAAGTAACAAACTTAAATCTTCTAGTATAGGATCATCTTCATCAATCTCGAGTACTTGCCTCGAGATTGTATCTAGACCCGAACTATTAAGCATCAAATAAATACCTTTTATGAATAAATCTTTCTCTCTTAAATTAGTGATCTTATTAAAATATTTCAAAATTTTAGTGGCTATTTCTGTAGCTATTAAATATTTTTCATTTAAAATATATTTATCTAATAAATTAGAACGCATCCATATCGAAAGAAGAAAAAATCTTTTTTTTAATTCATTTTTCGTTTCTCTTTCTTCCTCATTTAAATAGCCACTCACCTTTAAAAATTTTTGTACTTCTTTTCGCAGTTTAAAAGCTTTACTAACCGAAATATACTCTTCTTCTACGTAAGTAATGTACTTTGTTTCTCCCATTAAGTAAAAATTTATTCTGCCTTTATCAGTTACTTTAAAACAAGCCACATTTTCAATACTTTGTTCAATTTTACTGAAATCTTTAATAATAGTTTTTTTATTTACATTAAGATCATCAATTAATTCCTGCATAGTTAATTGGCGTCTTTCATAAAAATACTCTAGTATCTTCACTTGCCTTAAAATATCTTTTTCAATATATTTTTCTAACACTTGTGAATTCGCTCCTAGTTACCAATAAGTATCTTTTTATAACTGATTTTGGATATTTACATACAGCATCGCAGCTAATATAAGAATTGCAAAAGAAAATAATATGGCCATTATTGAAATTAGAAGACTTTTCTTTGTAATTTTTTGTTGTACATAAAATTTTGTACGATTAAAAAATAAATAGCCATTGATTGTCAAAGCCAATATTCCCACTATAAGCGTACAAATTGGATAGATATACATATTAAATTTCCTTTCTTTTAATTAGCAAAACAGTCGAGTAAACCAATACTATTAAGGATAATCCAATCATAGCAATTGTTTGATTTAATATATCTCCAGTTTTAGGAAGAAACTTAAACTTATTACTACTGATATTTGCTTTACCTGCATTTAAGCTTACATTTGAATTTGGATTCAAAGAATTAATATTGCCTACATTTCCTGGTAATTCGTTAGGTTCTCTAGTTCTATACAAATCGATGCTAACAGTAGTTGTTTGTTCATTTGTATTGTCAGTTGCATAAGAATCTGTAGAAAATGATCCTACTCCGATTAAACAAACAACTAAAAACAATATTTTCTTCATAATTTTGATTCCTCTCTATATTTATAGATAATAAAGATTGTTAATATTAAAGTAACTGCTATTACACAAAAGCTTAATGTCGTTAAGTATGAAGGTATTTCTATTTTGAAAACTGATTTTTCATTAATACTTTTTGCTTCATCAGCTTTAATTACAAAATCTTTTTCAAATTTCCATTCTTTTCCATCTGTATCAATCAAAGTCCCTTGAAAAAGGTAATTTCCTGATTTCAGATCAACTTTCCCCCAATCAAATTGTAAAGGGAGTGAAGAATGGGGCGCTATACTGATATCTTTTAAAGAAATTTCATTTACCAAAGTTTTATTTTCTTGACTATAGATTTTTGCTTCTATACTCTTTCCGGTGAAAATATATGAATTATCATTTAAAATATCTGCTTCAACCGTCTTTTTACCATCAAATAACTTTGGGGAAACTTCTTCTAGCATTAACGATATATTTTTTTTAATTACATTATCATCCTGATTAGTTAACACTACACCCATAGTATATTTATATTCATTATTTAATGACAGGCTCTGCTTGTCTGTTTTTGATTCATTCTTTTCTGCTACAACAATACCTCCAATGATCACTCCATCAAATTTTTCAGAAGGCATGCTAATGTCGAATTGTTGATCAACAGAACTCTTAGCAGGTACTTTTACTATTTTTTCTTTACACGTAAGTATAGAAGTTAACGGCATTTTTAAAGAGTCGTGATCTGCTCTAGCACCTGTATAATCCGTAAGCCCATTTGAATTGGTATTTGCATTTGTTATAGAAGTTTCAAGTGAAATCTCTCTATCAGAATTATTTATCAACTTAATAGTTATCTGATCTTTCTCTCCTGGTTCCTCTTTTAAATGATAGTAAGGAACATTTTCATCTACTTGCTTATCATTAGGCAATCCTTCTATTGTAAAACTTATATCTGAATCATTTTCTTCTGCTCTAACATCTAGATTTATAAAACATAAATAGCTAATGATAATTGAAAAACACAAAATTATTTTTCTCATTGATATCATCGTCCTCCGCTAAAATGAAACTAAAAGGAGAGTGCTAAACGCATCCCTCCCATATATAAAACTAAACTTTTATGGAGTAGCTGTTAAATTCCAAACAACTTTTCCGCTATAAGATTTCCCTTCTAGGGAGCGTCAATAATTTTGTGTAAATAAATTGTCCTCCTGCAAAATAATTAGTTACTCAGTAAACATTGAAACTAATGTATCGGTTACCTGTTGAAAACCTTTATGGCTTCTGTTTAGAAATTTT
>NZ_JAPRGK010000038.1:0-1416 GCF_035726465.1 Enterococcus sp. E4-150
ACTCGTTGTACTTCCCATTGTAGCACGTGTGTAGCCCAGGTCATAAGGGGCATGATGATTTGACGTCATCCCCACCTTCCTCCGGTTTGTCACCGGCAGTCTTGCTAGAGTGCCCAACTGAATGATGGCAACTAACAATAAGGGTTGCGCTCGTTGCGGGACTTAACCCAACATCTCACGACACGAGCTGACGACAACCATGCACCACCTGTCACTTTGCCCCCGAAGGGGAAGCTCTATCTCTAGAGTGGTCAAAGGATGTCAAGACCTGGTAAGGTTCTTCGCGTTGCTTCGAATTAAACCACATGCTCCACCGCTTGTGCGGGCCCCCGTCAATTCCTTTGAGTTTCAACCTTGCGGTCGTACTCCCCAGGCGGAGTGCTTAATGCGTTAGCTGCAGCACTGAAGGGCGGAAACCCTCCAACACTTAGCACTCATCGTTTACGGCGTGGACTACCAGGGTATCTAATCCTGTTTGCTCCCCACGCTTTCGAGCCTCAGCGTCAGTTACAGACCAGAGAGCCGCCTTCGCCACTGGTGTTCCTCCATATATCTACGCATTTCACCGCTACACATGGAATTCCACTCTCCTCTTCTGCACTCAAGTCTCCCAGTTTCCAATGACCCTCCCCGGTTGAGCCGGGGGCTTTCACATCAGACTTAAGAAACCGCCTGCGCTCGCTTTACGCCCAATAAATCCGGACAACGCTTGCCACCTACGTATTACCGCGGCTGCTGGCACGTAGTTAGCCGTGGCTTTCTGGTTAGATACCGTCAAGGGATGAACAGTTACTCTCATCCTTGTTCTTCTCTAACAACAGAGTTTTACGATCCGAAAACCTTCTTCACTCACGCGGCGTTGCTCGGTCAGACTTTCGTCCATTGCCGAAGATTCCCTACTGCTGCCTCCCGTAGGAGTTTGGGCCGTGTCTCAGTCCCAATGTGGCCGATCACCCTCTCAGGTCGGCTATGCATCGTGGCCTTGGTGAGCCGTTACCTCACCAACTAGCTAATGCACCGCGGGTCCATCCATCAGCGACACCCGAAAGCGCCTTTCAAATCAAAACCATGCGGTTTCGATTGTTATACGGTATTAGCACCTGTTTCCAAGTGTTATCCCCTTCTGATGGGCAGGTTACCCACGTGTTACTCACCCGTTCGCCACTCCTCTTTTTCCGGTGGAGCAAGCTCCGGTGGAAAAAGAAGCGTTCGACTTGCATGTATTAGGCACGCCGCCAGCGTTCGTCCTGAGCCAGGATCAAACTCTCATAAAAAGTTCGAACAATCTTGCGATTGTTAAGCTCAATTTGTTTGCTAGCATATTGCTTGCTTGTTAAAAATGTTTGTTGTCTTGAATTGAATCAAGACGCCCTACACATTTGGTTTGTCTTACTTTGTTCAGTTTTCAAAGGTCTA
>NZ_JAPRGK010000039.1:0-1325 GCF_035726465.1 Enterococcus sp. E4-150
GGGAGCGTCAATAATTTTGTGTAAATAAATTGTCCTCCTGCAAAATAATTAGTTACTCAGTAAACATTGAAACTAATGTATCGGTTACCTGTTGAAAACCTTTATGGCTTCTGTTTAGAAATTTTTGATTGTATGTATCAAAAATGCTGACTAGAAAGCGTTCTAGTGATTCTTCATTTTGAAACTGCTCTTTTCTACGGCTGTATCTTTTAATTTGCTTATTGAAAGACTCGATTAGATTGGTTGAGTAAATGGTTCTACGAATGCTAGGTGGAAAATCATAAAAAGTTAATAAGTCTTGGTTTTCTATGAGTGACTGCGTCACTTTAGGATAGTTTTTCTTCCATTTCTCAATCATGCCGGATAAGAAGGTATTCGCTTCTTCTTTTGAGTTAGCTTGATAAACAGCCTTAAAGTCATCACAGATTTCTTTTCGGTCTTTGACACGTACTTTATGAGCAATATTACGGGAAACGTGAACACAGCAATGTTGGTATTTAGCTTTAGGATAAATCTGGTGAATCGTATCTTTCATGCCTTTTAAGCCATCGGTAATAAACAGTAAGACATCATGAACCCCTCTGGAGTAAATGTCCTGTAACAACTCATTCCAAACGTAGGTCGATTCAGTCGGAGCAATCGCATAACTTAGTACTTCTTTAGTGCCGTCTTCTCGTATACCAATGGCAATATAGATTGCTTCTTTGGAGACGGTTTGCCGTTTTAAAGGAATATAAGTAGCATCCATGAAAATAGCGACATACTTATCATTTAGAGTTCTAACTTTAAATGCATTTACTTCTTCAGTCAGCACTTTAGTCATGTTGGACATGGTTTGGGGCGTGTAGTGATGCCCATACATTTTCTCAATCAAGTCTGCGATTTCCGACATGGTAATACCTTTTCGGAAGAGGTGAATGACGGTCTCCTCTAAGGTATCATTCGTCCGGCTATAAGCAGGAACAGTCTGTTGCTTGAACTCGCCGTTGCGGTCGCGCGGAATCTGGAGATGAAGTTCCCCGTACTCGGTCTTGACCGTACGGTCATAGGAGCCGTTACGAGAATTACCCGTGTTAAAACCAATGCGATCGTACTTTTCGTAATCGAGGAAAGCCGTTAACTCCGTTTTGAGAAGCGTATTGACAGCTTTTTCCAAATGGACACGGAATAATTCATTCAAATCGCCTTTGTTCGCTAGAGTCTTTAGAATTTCTGTAGTAAAATCGTTCATATGGAAGTCCTCTTTTCTGTGAATGTGTTGTGGTAACTCTATTCTACAGAAGGGACTTCCTTTTTTCTATTTACACAAAATATTTTACACTCTC
>NZ_JAPRGK010000040.1:0-1324 GCF_035726465.1 Enterococcus sp. E4-150
GATAAAGTCCATATAATTGTGTAAAAGATAAAAGGCCATGTAACAGCCCTTTTACGGTACAATGTTTTTAACCACAAAAACATACCCAGGAGGACGTTACATGACCCAAGTACATTTTACACTGAACAACGAAGAGGTTCAAAGTATTATTGAACATTCGGTAAAAGATGATGTTTCTAAAAATATTTTAACCACTGTTTTCAACCAATTGATGGAAAATCAACGAACAGAATATATTCAAGCCGATGACTATGAACGTTCAGAAAGTCGTCAGAGTCAAAGAAATGGCTATTATGAGCGAGACTTTACGACTCGTGTGGGTACACTCGAATTAAAAGTGCCTAGAACACGTGATGGTGAATTTTCACCGACGGTGTTTGAGCGTTATCAGCGAAATGAAAAGGCACTGCTCGCTTCAATGCTTGAGATGTATGTTTCGGGCGTTTCGACACGTAAAGTTTCAAAGATTGTTGAAGAGCTATGTGGAAAATCTGTATCGAAATCTTTTGTTTCTAGCCTGACTGAGCAGTTAGACCCGATGGTCAACGAATGGCAGAACCGTTCACTCTCAGGTACGAATTATCCTTATCTGATGACTGATGTTCTCTACATAAAAGTCCGTGAGGACCATCGAGTGCTTTCTAAAAGCTGCCATATTGCGATCGGGATAACAGAAGGTGGCGACCGTGAAATCATTGGCTTCATGATTCAAAATGAAGAAAGTGATGACACATGGTCCATCTTCTTTGAATACTTAAAAGAACGCGGCCTAAAGGGGACAGAACTCATCATTTCTGATGCCCATAAAGGCCTAGTGTCTGCGATTCGTAAGTCATTTACCAACGCAAGTTGGCAGAGATGCCAGGTCCATTTTTTAAGAAACATCTTCAGTTCTATTCCAAAAAAGAATTCAAAACCGTTTAGAGAAGCAGTAAAAGCGATCTTTAAGTTTACGGATATTGAACTCGCTCGAACAGCTAAGAATGCCTTAGTCGGTGAATATATCGACCAGCCTAAATATACAAAAGCCTGCGAAATATTGGATAATGGCTTCGAAGATGCCTTTCAATACACGGTTATCGGAAATAGTCATAATCGGCTAAAAAGCACCAACCTTCTTGAACGACTGAACCAGGAAGTCCGCAGAAGAGAAAAGATTATTCGGATTTTTCCCAACCGAACGTCTGCCAATCGATTAATTGGAGCTGTCCTTATGGACCTTCATGACGAATGGCTCAGTTCTACAAGAAAATATATTAAGTTTGATCAATGAGAGACCGGTAAAACATTGTATAGTATTTTACACAGGATTATGGACTTGACT
>NZ_JAPRGK010000041.1:0-1295 GCF_035726465.1 Enterococcus sp. E4-150
TTCAGTGTAAAATGTACTTGGGTCATGTAACGTCCTCCTGGGTATGTTTTTGTGGTTAAAAACATTGTACCGTAAAAGGGCTGTTACATGGCCTTTTATCTTTTACACAATTATATGGACTTTATCCTTCGTTTAGTTCTAAAACCTATACTTGCATTTCTACTCCTATCAAAAATCCATATATTCAGAAGTAATAATATCGCTACTATTAAGATAAAATTACTATAAAAAAGCAAAATATTCCCTCCTAATTAAATATTAAATACCGAAAAAATTATGTTTAGATAATACCATAGTTAAGTTTTTCCTTGTGATGTTTTTCGTAAAAAGATATTTTAGCAGCATTATCGTTACAGTGCATAGTTACCATCGGCGTTATGACTATATAAAGTATACTTTCGTTGATCCAGAAAGGTATATAGATTAAAATAAGTTACCTAAAAAGGACAAATACAAATTTTATTATCTTATTCATAGTAAGAAGATAATTTTAAGATTGCGAAATACGATACTATTTGTAATCTATAGTATCAGTCCTATAAAATAAACATCTAATTAATTACTCTAAATCCTAATTATAAGCCTTTTTTCTCACTTTTTTTCAAAAATATGGTATGCTTCTTAGTGAATTCAAATATATGGTATGCTTCTTAGTAAATTCAAATATATGGTATGCTTCTTAGTGAATTCAAATATAAAAGAGTTTAAAGCGTAATACACTTATGGGGAAGTGGTTTGGGGTGCGCTTTAAACTCTTCTTTATTATTATCTCACAGCATGCTTAAAAGGTCTATGGATTAAGTTATGTAAAAAAGTGCCTCTTTAAACGTCCTAAAATCCAAACAAGGATAGCATAATATACACTATCGTTGATCCAGAAAACAGGTAAATAAATTTTGCAAAAGCAATAAGTTAAAAACATTACAAAAAAGACAAGGATATCACATCAAGAAAAAATGTTTTGAAAATATCTTTGCCTTTTTGTATTATATCTATATTAAATAATCAATCACAACACACTAACTAATTTATATATTTAATTTGTTGTTTTTCTATAATTGGATAACTAATTAACTTATGACTATCTAAGTCTTCTTTATTCATATCAATTGCAGTAATTTGACTGTCTTCATATGTTCGATAATAATAGATTCCTTTGTCAACATTACAACAAGAAGAATAAATTGTATATTCATATTTTCCATCACCAACATCACACAAACCTTTTTGTTGTTCTACTGAACCTAAGATATGGAAAAATTGACTAATACTTTCTGACTCTGAATCTCCAGATA
>NZ_JAPRGK010000042.1:0-1092 GCF_035726465.1 Enterococcus sp. E4-150
CTGCTCCTTGTAATACTTCCCCGCTTTGGTCATCGATCTTTGTCAACACGACACCGCCTGGTGTAAGTCGATTTTCTTTCGTCAATTCTACCACCGCTGTCTGACTTCTTTCGATCTCAAACTCGATTGGTGTCGCATCTAATTCATACCCCGTTGGCGCTTGAGTTTCTACCAGCTGATATGATCCTGGTGCTAAGCCGTCAATCGCCAGTTTTCCTTCTTCTCCTGTAGTTAAACCGGTTTGTAGCGTTTCTCCTTCTCGGTTCTGTAACTCAAAAACTGCTCCTTGTAATACTTCCCCGCTTTGGTCATCGATCTTTGTCAACACGACACCGCCTGGTGTAAGTCGATTTTCTTTCGTCAATTCTACCACCGCTGTCTGACTTCTTTCGATCTCAAACTCGATCGGTGTCGCATCTAATTCATACCCCGTTGGCGCTTGGGTTTCTACCAGCTGATACACTCCTGGTGCTAAACCTTCAATCGCCAGTTTTCCTTCTTCTCCTGTGGTTAAACCTGACTGCAGAACGGTTCCATTGGCATCTTGTAACTCAAAAACTGCTCCTTGCAGGATTTCCCCGCTTTGGTCATCGATCTTTGTCAACACGACACCGCCTGGTGTAAGTCGATTTTCTTTCGTCAATTCTACCACCGCTGTCTGACTTCTTTCGATCTCAAACTCGATCGGTGTCGCATCTAATTCATACCCCGTTGGCGCTTGAGTTTCTACCAGCTGATATGATCCTGGTGCTAAGCCGTCAATCGCCAGTTTTCCTTCTTCTCCTGTAGTTAAACCGGTTTGTAGCGTTTCTCCTTCTCGGTTCTGTAACTCAAAAACTGCTCCTTGTAATACTTCCCCGCTTTGGTCATCGATCTTTGTCAACACGACACCGCCTGGTGTAAGTCGATTTTCTTTCGTCAATTCTACCACCGCTGTCTGACTTCTTTCGATCTCAAACTCGATTGGTGTCGCATCTAATTCATACCCCGTTGGCGCTTGAGTTTCTACCAGCTGATATGATCCTGGTGCTAAGCCGTCAATCGCCAGTTTTCCTTCTTCTCCTGTAGTTAAACCGGTTTGTAGCGTTTCTC
>NZ_JAPRGK010000043.1:0-873 GCF_035726465.1 Enterococcus sp. E4-150
CGGAAATCTCTGGATCATAGCTTACGTACAGCTCCCCAAAGCATATCGGTGTTAGTCCCGTCCTTCATCGGCTCCTAGTGCCAAGGCATCCACCGTGCGCCCTTATTCACTTAACCTTATCAACCTTACGGTTGGGTTTTGATCCTTCTTCTAGCGATAGAAGTTAGATCAAGAAAATAAGCAATTGAACTTATTAAAAAACTCTATCCAGCTCACAAATCAGCCTGTACGGCAAAAAGATCGATCGTCTCATAAAATCAAAGATTTTATGGCCGTCCGCCTATTTTGCTTCAGGCTAAACAATTTGTTCAGCTTTCAAATTCAACGCGGTGTTCTCGGTTTGTATTACTTACATTTACTTCAAATATCCAGTTTTCAATGAACAAAAGTGTTTGAGAGTAAACCTCTCAAAACTGAACAAAGTAAAAACAAATTGTGTAGTCTCCGTAATATTCCTTAGAAAGGAGGTGATCCAGCCGCACCTTCCGATACGGCTACCTTGTTACGACTTCACCCCAATCATCTATCCCACCTTAGGCGGCTGGCTCCAAAAGGTTACCTCACCGACTTCGGGTGTTACAAACTCTCGTGGTGTGACGGGCGGTGTGTACAAGGCCCGGGAACGTATTCACCGCGGCGTGCTGATCCGCGATTACTAGCGATTCCGGCTTCATGCAGGCGAGTTGCAGCCTGCAATCCGAACTGAGAGAAGCTTTAAGAGATTAGCTTAGCCTCGCGACTTCGCAACTCGTTGTACTTCCCATTGTAGCACGTGTGTAGCCCAGGTCATAAGGGGCATGATGATTTGACGTCATCCCCACCTTCCTCCGGTTTGTCACCGGCAGTCTTGCTAGAGTGCCCAACTGAATGATG
>NZ_JAPRGK010000044.1:0-858 GCF_035726465.1 Enterococcus sp. E4-150
ACAGAACAATATTTAGGAGGAATAAACTATGTGTACGTCTATTACTTATGTAACAAGTGATCATTATTTTGGAAGGAATTTTGATTATGAAATATCTTACAATGAAGTAGTCACTGTTACTCCAAGAAATTATAAGTTGAATTTTCGAAAGGTAAATGATTTGGATACTCATTATGCAATGATTGGTATTGCCGCTGGTATAGCTGACTACCCTCTTTATTACGATGCGACAAATGAAAAAGGATTGAGTATGGCTGGGCTAAATTTTTCTGGGTATGCTGATTATAAAGAAATACAAGAAGGGAAAGACAATGTATCTCCTTTTGAATTTATTCCTTGGATTTTAGGACAATGCTCAACAGTAGGAGAAGCTAAAAAATTGTTAAAAAATATCAATTTAGCAAATATAAATTATAGTGATGAACTTCCTTTATCCCCTTTACATTGGCTATTAGCTGATAAAGAAAAATCAATTGTCATTGAAAGTATGAAAGATGGACTTCATATATATGATAACCCTGTGGGCGTTCTTACCAATAATCCTTCATTTGACTATCAATTATTTAATTTAAACAATTATCGTGTCTTATCGAGTGAAACTCCTAAAAATAATTTTTCAAATCAAATAAGTTTGAATGCCTATAGCCGCGGTATGGGAGGGATAGGCTTGCCTGGAGATTTATCCTCAGTATCTCGTTTTGTTAAAGCGACTTTTACGAAGCTGAATTCTGTATCTGGAGATTCAGAGTCAGAAAGTATTAGTCAATTTTTCCATATCTTAGGTTCAGTAGAACAACAAAAAGGTTTGTGTGATGTTGGTGATGGAAAATATGAATATACAATTTATTCTTCTTGTTG
>NZ_JAPRGK010000045.1:0-770 GCF_035726465.1 Enterococcus sp. E4-150
TCTTTAGAATTTCTGTAGTAAAATCGTTCATATGGAAGTCCTCTTTTCTGTGAATGTGTTGTGGTAACTCTATTCTACAGAAGGGACTTCCTTTTTTCTATTTACACAAAATATTTTACACTCTCAATATATATATTGAAATTGAAAAAAATATTGCTTGGTTTCTTGATGTATATTGTTTATTTAATATAACATGTTAGATAAATGGAGGTGATATTAATGGCAAGGTATGTATCAGTGTTAGTTTTGTTGCTAGGTGTAGGAGTCAATATTATTTTACTTTCTAATATTTATATTTTTGAATGGCAAACGTTATTTGGATTGTTTTTGGGTGGATTTGGAGCAATTGCTTCTATTATTAATATAAAAAATTGTTCTTCTTCATTATTTAGAATAATCTCCATTATAGCTGCTATTATTAATATATTCCCTGTTATATATTTTATTATTTTAATTTTTTCTATTGGATAATGTAGCTTTTAAGAGCATAAAACAGATTAGAGTGTCTATATCATAGATTTTTTTATTCTATGATATAGATACTTTTTTTTTTTTAGATTTATAGATATGAATTTTAGAACAATTACATACAATCGCATTCTATTATTATTCCGCCTAACATAAAATTTGATGAAAAAATAAACAGTCAAGTCCATAATCCTGTGTAAAATACTATACAATGTTTTACCGGTCTCTCATTGATCAAACTTAATATATTTTCTTGTAGAACTGAGCCATTCGTCATGAAGGTCCATAAGGACAGCTCCAAT
>NZ_JAPRGK010000046.1:0-533 GCF_035726465.1 Enterococcus sp. E4-150
AACGCGATACAGTGATTATTGCTTGTGTTATATGGGGCATAATTAATGGCTATACTAGCCAAAGAGCCACGTATAGAGCGGTTTGTTCCGTCTTATTTCCTAATGGTGACTTTCCTAGTAGGAGTCGATTCACTCGCTTAAGTTCAAACTTAGCTTACACTATCAAGATTATTCGATACTTTTTCATCAAGAAGCTCACCAAAGGTGAACTAGTCGGAATTATAGATAGTTTTCCTAGTCCATTATGTAAACCAGTTAGAAATAGACAAGCAAAACTATTGAATCAAATAGCCAAAGTTGGCTATAACTCAACAAAAAAATCTTATTTTTATGGTCTTAAAATTCATATGATCGTTACTAAGACTGGCTTTCCGATTACTTACTCAATCGCGAATCCAGGTGTCCCTGACGTGAAAGTGTTAGAGACTTTATCGGAAGAAGCGAATCTTCCCAATATCCTAGGGGACAAAGGATATATTAGCCATAAAATCCATGAAAAGCTTGCCCTTAAGGGCATTACTATATCCGTTCCG
>NZ_JAPRGK010000047.1:0-530 GCF_035726465.1 Enterococcus sp. E4-150
TAGACAAGCAAAACTATTGAATCAAATAGCCAAAGTTGGCTATAACTCAACAAAAAAATCTTATTTTTATGGTCTTAAAATTCATATGATCGTTACTAAGACTGGCTTTCCGATTACTTACTCAATCGCGAATCCAGGTGTCCCTGACGTGAAAGTGTTAGAGACTTTATCGGAAGAAGCGAATCTTCCCAATATCCTAGGGGACAAAGGATATATTAGCCATAAAATCCATGAAAAGCTTGCCCTTAAGGGCATTACTATATCCGTTCCGCCACGTAAAAACATGGATAAATCAGAAAAACTAGACCACAGCTTACTTGGAAAACAAAGAAAAACAGTTGAGACTGTTTTTTCTTCCTTAGAAAAATTAGGTTGTCAAAATTTCAACTCACGTTCTGTTAAAGGGCTAGAGAGTAGATTTGAAAGCATATTACTGGCTTACAGTGTTCTATTAAGTCGAGCACAACGACGTTTTGAAGGAACTTTGAGATATTCTTTAGGATATTAAAATTAACTAGCACCACGGGTTA